>CAUJKL010000557.1 GCA_963204995.1 Planctomycetota bacterium
CTCGGCACCGCCGCCGCTGCGCTGCTCGTGACCGTGGCGGTCGTTGCCTCGGTCGCCTACTTTCACGTCGCTGATGCGCAGAAGACAACCAGCAAGGCACTGTCCCGAGAATCTGACGCGTTGGCGAACGTCAAACTTGAACAACAAAAGGTAATCGCCGAGCAAGACGCAGTGAAAGAAGCACGGAGACAAGAGGCCGCCGAGAAAACCAAGGCGGAACGAAGTCTGGCGCTGAAATACTTAGACCGTGCATTGGTGCTCTGCGAACAGCGGGAATTTGGCCGCGCCATGTTGTGGCTGGCACGCAGCTTAGAGACATTGCCGCCTGACTCTGACGATCTCGAGCATGCAATTCGTGCCAATCTGGCCGCCTGGGAACCACACGTTCACACTCCCATCTATCCCATCTATCCCACGGCCACGTCGATCGACGAACTGTACAGTAAGTTTTCGGAACGCTCGCCGATTCGCTGTGCGGCTTTCAGTAACGATGGGAAGCAGATTCTCGTCGGCTACACGCCCGTGCGCAATGAAGGCAACAGATGGGTCGGTGTGCTGATCGCACCAATGTTCAACTGATAAGCAGCATCACGCTTGAGCCGATCAGTGGTGCGATTTCGTTCGAAGCAACGGTTACGGAAGTGCGTTTTAGTCTCGATGGAAAGCGAATCGTGGCGACAGGGTTCGTTGGCAGGAGTTCTATGAGCGCGGACGAGCAAGTCGCGCAAATGTGGGACATCGCGACGCTTGCGCCAATCGGCCCGCCGATCAAACAGCCATTTACGATGGGCGCGTTCACATTCAATCAGGACGGAGAGCCCGACATCATCGTAGGATCAACGGGGGCCGCGCGTGATCGGTTGCACGTCGTGGACGCAAGATCAGGCACTGCGTTGCGAGAACCATTGCAAGTACCGACCGACATGCAAACGCTCGATTACACCCTGAGCCCCGATGGAAAGGCAATCGTTACGTTGCACGTTCGAAATTCACAGGCCAGCGGCGACTCGCCGTCCGCGTTCCTTTCGATACGAGAAGGGTACGCGATGGTCAATGGCACACCATTCCTGCGATTGTGGAACACGGAGACCGGTGGGCAAATCGGGGACGAGTTTCAGAATCAAAGCTTTCCCCAAACTGCGTTCAGCAAAGATGGACGATATTTCGTAACTGTCGGCACCGACCGCATCGTGCATGTCAGAGAAACGGCCACGGGGAATCCAATCGGCGTTCCATTACTAGCTGACGAATTTACAACAATGGCAGCGCTCGGGCCGCATGGCCGTCGCGTCGTTACGCGAAGTTTCACAGGAACGGCGCGGCTATGGGATGTCGACACGGGCAGACCAATCGGTCAGTCGCTTTAGCGCATGTCATTTGGGACTCTCGCAATGAGCCAAGACAGCGAGATGTGTCTCGCTGGAATGCTAGGTACCACTCGGTTCTGGCGATTGCGAGGCGTCGTGTCAATTGGCGAAGTTGTCAATGACGAGGCGTCGATGCCGGGCGCTCTGGCAAGTCCTGACGGAAAGACGTTTGTAAAGGATCGACGTCTGTTTGACGCCCGAACCGGCATTCCGTTTGGCGAACCTTTCGACCAGAAGATTCGCACACAGCAAATTGCTTACAGTTCAGACGGAAAAGTACTTCTCACCGGTATGGCGTCCCTCGTGCCACCAGAACAACGCGGCGTTTGTTGTTGGGACACGACGACGGGTGCCCAAATCGGAGACTTATTGCAGATTGGTGACGGCGTTCGCGCGATTGACGTGAGTCCTGATGGAAACACGTTCCTCACGTGCGGTACGAGGGGGGCGCAGCTTTGGGACATCAGAACTCGGAAAGCGATTGGCGAGCCGTTTGGCCACAACAGACTAACCGTCTATCAAGCGGTCTTCAGCAAGAGCGGCAAGATGATCGCAACCGCCGGAGATGGAGAGTCCTACGTGTGGGATGCGGTCACGCATGAACGCATCGGCCAGCCACTCATGCATCGCGGCCAAGGCACGATGGCTTTCAGTCCCGACAGCAAAACGATTCTAACGTCTGGCTCGAACAGCGCGCGAACCCGAAGTCGGGCGGATCGTTCATCGACTCGCGGGGCATACGGAGCCAATTACGTGTCTGGCCTTCTCGCACGATGGTCGCCAGATTCTCTCCGGGTGCGACGATGGCAACCTCTGGCTTTGGGACGCGGAAAGCGGCCAGAAAACCCGTCAGTTTGCAGGACACACGGATGCCGTGATGTCGGCAATCTTCACCTCCGACGATCAACGCATTCTCACGGCCTGCAGTGACCGGTTGGTGCGGCTCTGGGACGCTAACTCAGGAGAAGCAGTTCGTTCGTTCGAGGGGCACACCGCGCAAGTCTATTCTGCCGTACTCTCCAGTGATGGACAACGAGTCTTTTCGGCAAGTCATGATCGCACGATCCGCGTTTGGGAAGTAGAGACAGGCCGCGAGGTCCGTCAGTTCGATCGACACTCGAAGTTCGTCAGGAACATCGCCCTGTCGCCGGACGAGCGCTTCGCGGTGACAGGCAGCGGTGAGAACGACGTGCATCTCTGGGATGTTCAAACTGGCAAAGTTGTGCGGCGATTCGAGGGCCACACGCGTCAGGCAACGAATGTCGCCTTTTCGCACGATGGCGAGCAAATTCTGTCCGGCAGCTACGACGGCACCGCGCGCCTCTGGGACGTGGAGAGCGGAGAGGAACTGCTCCGATTCCATGGCCATACCGGTGCCGTTCACGCGGTCGCTCTTTCGCCGGACGGCAGTTTAGCATTGACCGGCGGTTACGATGGCACTGTACGACTCCGGGACACAGCGGGTGGGCAAGAACTCTTCTGCTTTCGAGCGCATAGCGATCGCGTGTACACCGTGGCCTTTTCACCGGACGGCCGCTACGCCGTTTCCGCAGGCACAGACAGGGCAGTACTTGTATGGGATGTGCGGTCGGACAAAGGCAATACTGCTCGCTGACTCGTACTAAACACGACACACTACCGCCGATCACGGTACGAACGCATTCAGACGAGTAACAGGGACACCCAGATTCCCATCGTAATCGCATGTGAATCTCAGATTGGCTACAACCACGCGTTCGCAACGCCTGTCGCGTCTGGTGATTCGACAGCACGGAATAGGTCAGGCAGAGAGCGTTTCCCTTTCATAGGCAGCTACTTTCAACCCAGCTTACGACGTCTTCCGGCGTAGCCGGTATTAGGCCCGTGCTTTAGCACTCATTATTACCCACATTTATTCCTGAATTGGCGCAAGGCGCGCAGGGCCATGTGAAGTTTTTCGAAGGCTCGCCAAAGTGTGATCCAGCCGGGTTTGCCGTCACCTTTGCTTAGCATGTGGCCACCCAAGCCCGCGAGTTGACGATAGAATTCGTATACCGTCGTGATTTCGCGACCGCGAAGCCAACTCAACATCGTCACCCAACGCTGAGGAACTACTTCGCTCGCCGCACGCTCCGAGGCTGTGATTTTATTGGGTGGGATAGGCTTCTAGCCTGTCAGAAATACGGGGAAAATGACAGGCTGGAAGCCTATCCCACGTTTTTTTCACAACCTCTCCGGCGTTTCACGAGATGCACTACGAAGCTGCAACAACCGAACCGCCGTCACGCTCAACAACGCCGTGATCGCTTCCAGACGGTCGCTCGTCTCGTATTGCCGTTCTTCAACCCGACAGCCCGTCTTCAATCCCTTGTGAAACTCCTCCACGATCGGACGTTTCTCATAATATTCAATCACGGTCCAAGACTCGTCGAACGCGATCACAGACATCGACGAAGCGAACACCTTCGGCGGGCGGGCCGATCTGATCGATGAGTGCTCCCCACACGTGCGATTCGCGGTCGCGGGCTAATCGCTGTGTACTCGATTCCTTTTTGGGGGCCGGCTTGCGGTAGCGGACTTTTTGTCCGGCCAGGCCAAGGACTTTTTCCGTCTCGGGATGAATCATCAAACCGGAATGCAATAGAAAACCGCGCCCGAATCCTTCGTCCAACGGGCTCCAGCCGGTGGCTTCGTTTTTCGCGCCGAAGTTGACGTCCGTGGTGTCGCAGGAAATCAAGTAAGTGCCCGGCTCTTGCTGCCGTGTTGCACAGTTGGATAGGCGAGTCGCGGCTCGTAACGAGTGGCGTTAACGAGTGTTTGCCCATGCCGCCCCGGTTAGCGATTTGGTCCAACACGCCAGCTATGAATGCGAAGTGGCGACGTACCCCAGATGTTGGGCAATCGTCGCCAAGAATCGATCGCGTTGGATCGGTTTCGAGATGTAGTCCGTGCAACCAGCTTCGATACAGTTATTACGATCCCCGGTCATGGCATGCGCGGTCATGGCGAGTATCGGCAGTTCGCAACCGAGTTCCCGTAGGCGTCGCGTCGCTGCGTAACCGTCCAGCACGGGCATCTGCATATCCATCAGGATTAAGTCGTACGGAGTGCCTCGTGCAACCGACGATTCGTATTCGTCGCAAGCAAGTTGCCCGTTTTCAACAGCCGTCGATTCGGCCCCAGCCTTCTTGAGGATGACGGAAAACAGTCGTTGGTTGTCGAGGCCGTCTTCGGCGAGCAGGATTCGACCACTCAACGGTGTGGGGCGAGTCTTCTCGGAACGAGTCGCGGGCAGCTCAGATTCGGAAGTTGCCGATTCCTGCATGACCATGCGAACGCCGGTAAGTGATCCCGCGTCCACGGTCACGCGAAACTCGCTTCCTTTGCCCCACTCGCTGACGACTTCGATGTCTCCACCGAGCGTCTCGGCTAGATGTTTCGAGATCGACAAGCCTAGCCCCGTGCCTCCGTACTTTCGTGTCGTCGATGCGTCGGCCTGGGTGAAAGGTGTGAACAGTTTGCGGAGCTGTTCCTCGTTCATCCCAATTCCAGTGTCGATGATTCTCAGCTCGAAGAACGTCTGGCCGGTCTGAGCAGGCGACCAGCTCAGGATGATGCGGACGCCGCCCGTATCCGTGAATTTGATCGCGTTGCCGATTAGGTTGATCAAGATTTGGCGGAGTCGCGTTGGATCCGAGTAGATTAGTTCCGGGATCTCGCCTTCGATCTCCGTGTGCAGGGTCAATCCACATTCACGCGCTCGGACGTTCATTAACGCGACGACATCGGCAGTGACTTCGATCGGCGAATAGAACAGTCGTTCGACCTTAAGCTCATTCGCCTCGATCTTGCTGATGTCCAGCACGTCATTGACTAATTGCAATAAGTGCGAACCGTTGCGACGAATCGTGTCGATCGCGTGAACTCGATCTTGCGGCGCCAGTGTGATGTCTCCCTCCGATAACAGCACGTCCGCATAACCCAGGATCGCCGTCATGGGAGTACGAATCTCGTGACTTATGTTCGCGAGGAACGCGCTCTTTGCCTGGCTCGCCTCCTCGGCGGCAACACGCGCCGCTTCTAGTTTCTCGTTGACGACGAGCAACTCGTCGCGGGCCTGCGTAATGGCCTTGGTCCGCTCTCGGACCAGATCGGAAAGGTGCTGCATCTGGGTCTGCGCGTCGTGTTCGAGCTGCCACTTTCGCGTCAAGGCACTGGCTAGTTGGCGCACTTCCATGTTGTCAAAAGGCTTTCGCAAGATCAGGAGCCGATCCGTGTTTCCGAAGCGGTCGATCATGTCGTCCCACGAATAGTCCGAGAAGGCGGTGCAGATGACGGCTTGGAGCGTTGGGTCAATTTCCCAGATGCGTTCGAGTGTCTTGACACCATCCCAGCCAGGCGGCATCCGTACGTCGACGAACGCCATCGAGAAAGGTGATTTGGTTTCCACGCCTTGGCGCACCAGCTCCAAGGCCTCGCTCCCCGAATAGGCAGATACAAGCTCGAACGACACTCGTTCGGGCCTAGCTCTTGACGCCCCCAACAACGCAGCTCTCGTATCGCTCAGCGTCGCGGTCGTTTCGGCGCAGGGGCTCAAGATGCTCCTAAAGTCGTCGTGAATCGACTCCGTATCGTCCACGATCAGAATTCGACAGTTCATCGCGAGCGCCCGCTCTCTTGTGGTTTTCGGTTTCCGATCGTCGAGCCTCCACCGTATACCCGGGAACGGTTCGTGTTCCTACGAGACACGCTTCGACGTGCTTTTGACAATGTAAAAGATTAGATCAACGAAGCGGAGGCGAGCGTGTCGCCACCAACGAAACTCGACTAGGAGCTGCGATATTCGGAGCGTCTGCCGCGCCAGTCCTCGCGATCGCTACAACTGCTCCTCATCGCCCAGCGGTCGTGAGCGGATTCGCCTCGTCAGTCCTCGACGATGTGTACGATTCGATATCGACGCGCAACCTGCCGATATGCAGAGTTGGCCCCGATCCCGCAAAAAATGCCTCCGACGGCGGCGGCAATCGAATACTCTGTTACGAACGTTGGCAGAAGTCCAATCGCCGCCAACCAGCCCGCTTCTCCCTGCACCGTGTGCCAACGAATCCAACAAACTTCAGCAAACAAGAATGCCCCGATGCAAGCGACAACGAGCAACACGCCGACCATTCGGCTCTTCTCAACAACCAGCCGCTTTCCTACGAAACCGGCCGCCTCACCTACCAGCCACAGGGATATGGCACCGAGCGTCCCAAACTTCGAAATGGCGAGGCCAGAAGCGTAGCCACCTAGGCAGGCGACTACGACAGACCAGCCCGCCACCAAAACGAAGCTCATCGGTGAAATGCGGCGGTCTCGCGTCTCGGTTGACTTGCCGCTTGAATCGTCCATAGTTCCATTACCTCCCGTAATCCAGCAGCATACCGCCCTCTCGATAGGAGGGGAATCAGTCGTGACGCTTGCGGATCGAATTGAAGGGGTGAATAATCGAGTGCCTTCAACAACTCATCATGGAACTCCCAATGTCACCAATTCGATTTATCATGCTCGGCGGTTTCCTTGGCGCTGGCAAGACGACGACGATCGCCAGGCTGGCCAGAAGCTATCAGGAACAGGGGCTACGTATTGGTATCGTGACGAACGATCAAGCAACGGATCTGGTCGATACACACGCTCTGCGATCGCAAGGATTTGAGGTTGGCGAAGTCGCTGGTTCTTGCTTCTGCTGTAATTTCAATGAGCTGACTGATGTCGCGGCAAAGTTGACGACCGAGCAACGCCCCGACGTGATTTTGGCCGAGCCTGTTGGCAGCTGTACGGATCTCGTCGCGACCGTGATTCAACCGTTGAAGCAACTTCATGGCGACCGGTTTCAAGTGGCACCCTATGGAGTTTTGCTCAAGCCAAGTCATGGTCGCAAGATTCTGAAAGGCGAACCGAATTCGGGCTTCTCGCCGAAGGCCGCCTACATCTTTCAAAAACAACTCGAAGAAGCCGACTTCATCGTGTTGAATCGAGTCGATCAACTCGCGGTCGCGGAAGTCGATGAACTGCAACGGCTAATTGAACAACACTACCCAGGCACTCCAACGCTGCGGATGTCGGCCAAGACAGGTGCAGGCTTTGCGGGGCTCTTGGAATTACTCGATCAGCAA
>CAUJKL010000558.1 GCA_963204995.1 Planctomycetota bacterium
CCGAGGCATTTTGAACGTGGATGACAAGCGCTCCGCGTGCCCAGGGATAATGCGACTTGGCTCGCTGTGCAAATTCACCATCGAGTTGAATTTCGCCTTCACCTTCGAGCAGATATCCCTGCCCGAGGCTGTGCGTGCCGGCGACCTGGCGCGAGGCGAGAATAACCTGCACGCGATTGTCGCGACGGAGATTCGCTTCGGTTTGGTGGTAGCGGCCGGCGGGCATCACGAGCGTATCGGAATTCGGTTCGCTCAGATTCCGGATGTAGTCTCCCCAATTGCCGACCACATGTGGTTGTCGACCGTCTGAGGTCACAATTCCCACCCATTCCGTTTTTTCCAACACTTCGTGCCATTGCCCTATCGTCCGTTCGGTCATCATAAATCTCCTGCGTTCTGAAAGTGGAAATCAGTTATTGTCGGGCCAAGTCCTTCGTGAGTTCGGCTGCACGGATTCTATCAGACGACCGGCAATCAATGGTTGGCCAATACCGATCGAGAAAGAATCAAGTGGGAAACTCGGGATTCTAGGAATGCATCTGGTGGTTCGTGGCAGAACCGCTAAGCTCGACAACCAACTGTTGGCATCAGCTCAGCGCGCCTCGGTCGAGTTTCATCCGGTTCGGGCGTATGTACAACATCCCAAAACCGTGCGAGGACTCATTCTCGGATTTGCCGCCTTCGATGTGAAGGCAACCAAGAAAGCGATCACGAATTGGTCGCGGGAATTCTATAGCGGAGAGCGATAATGGGCGGTAATTGAGAAATGTCGGACAAGTCCAGTATTGCTTTCGACCTGTGAATTGGACTGCGGTCATCGAGCCGACCTGCGGTTGTCATCGGCCGGTTCGTACTCGGGAAAGCATTTGGCCGATTAACGTACTCCTGGCAGGCGGATTTGTGCTCAGGTAAAATGCTCGTTTTGACGATTAGCTCGCCGAGTTCGACGCCGCACGACGTCTCGCCGCGCTGGGAGTGGATTCCATCACAACGGACCGACCGCCTGCGACTCGACAGGCTCCTTCACCGTCTAGGGATACGCCGTTGAAGTCGATGATCAGGAGGATTCAATGAAACATCTAGCGTGGTTGCTCGTTGCGTGTGCGTTGCTGTTGCGTGAAGCGGATGCGGCACAGCGTCCGAACATCTTGCTGATTCTGCCGGATCAGATGCGGTCGAGCGCGATGGGCTGCGACGGGAATACGCAAGCCCATACTCCACATATCGATCGGTTGGCCGCGGATGGGATTCGCTTCAAGCACACCTATGCCAACGTGCCGGTGTGTTGCCCGGCGCGAGCCATTCTCATGACCGGAACGTATCCGCATGTCAACGGGATGATCGCCAACGATTTGCGGTTGCGGGAGGAACTGGTCACGCTCCCGGAATTGTTGCAGCGGGCGGGATATCGAACAGGGTTCGTCGGCAAGTGGCATCTGGACGGAGGGCGTCGTGATCCGGGCTTCGTCCCTCCCGGATCGCGCCGTCAGGGTTTCGAGTTCTGGGCAGCGTACGAGTGCCATCATCGGCATTTTCGGCCCTCGTATTTTCGCGACACACCAGACATGATCGTCGTCGACAAGTTCGAGCCGGAAGCTTCGTGTGACTTTGCAGTGGAGTTTCTGAAATCGCAGCCGCGCCAGCAGCCATTCTTTCTGACCGTGCAGATGGGGCCACCGCACGATCCCTATGGCGCCCCGCCGGAATACATGCAGCAGTTCCCGCCCGAGCGGATCGCGCCGCCGGCAAATTGGCAGCCGGGCAGTGAGCAACCGCGTGCTGAAACCAAACCACGCGGTGTGACCTCGGCGTTGAACCCATCCGTTGCTCCGGGTGGCCTGGAGGAGATTGCTGCGTACTATGCGGCGATCACCGCGATCGATGATCAAGTCGGCCGACTGCTGGCGACGCTCAAGCAATTGGAACTCGATGAAAACACAATTGTGCTGTTCACATCCGATCATGGAGACATGTTGGGATCGCATGGACTGCGACGCAAACGCAAGCCCTATGACGAATCGGCACGCGTCCCCGGGATCGTGTGCTGGCCGGCGAAGATTCCCCGCGGGCTGGTCGTCGAGACGCTGTTCAGTCATGTCGATATGCCGTCCACGCTGCTGGGGCTGGCTGGCCTGCCGATTCCACGCCAGATGCAGGGAGCAGACCTGTCCCGAGTGGCTATAGGGGAAACCACCGCGGGGCCGGAAGCCGTCCTGTTACAGATTTTTGTCCCGTTCCGGCCCGATCAAGTGGAGCGTCCCTGGCGTGGCATTGTGACCGGAACTCATACGTATGCACGCTTCGAAGAGGAGCCCTGGTTGCTGTTCGATCGAACGAAAGACCCCGATGAGTTGCACAACCTCGTGGGTGACGCGGATGCTGCGGAGTTGCAGCGCCAGTTGGATCGCCAGTTGTCCGAGCTGATGCGAAAGAACGGGGATGCGTGGAGTTTCAACTCGATGGAACTCGTGGAAGAGGGGGGCCGGCTGTACCGGCACGAGACGTTCTACACGCTAGAGGAATACCGAGCCTGGGCCAAGGAGCATCCCGAACGCGCGCCGTAGTCCTCAGTGCAGATTGAGTTCGAGTATCATGGATGAGTTAATAGCTTGGCTCTTAAGCTTCGGAACACTTCCAGGAACCATCATGTCGGAAATTAGCTATCGATCACACAGCAAACAGCAAACAGCAAACAGCAAACAGTAAACAGTAAACGACAGCGACAGCGACACGAAGATCACTGCGGCAGAACAGAACGCCGCAGGGCAAGTGCCTTGGAACGCGGAAACGGAAACACTGAATATCGGTCGACAAATAAGTAAGTGTCGTAGGACGGGTCTCCTGGCCCGTCATGCGACAGACGGGCCAAGAGCCCCGTCCTACTTCACACCTAGTCGTCACAACTCAACAAGAACAAGCGGAAACCAACCGTGCCCATTCATGTCACGAGCCAGTTGCGGAGAATGTTTCAGCACACGTCACTTGTTGCGGGCGTCAGCCTGCTCACGTTCGGTCAACTCCACGGTGAGGATTTGCCGAACAGAACACAGCACGTGATTTTGCTTGCCGACACCCATATTGCGGCCGAGCCCGGAAGTGCGGCCCGTGGACCGGTGATGGCAGCGAATCTACAGAAGGTGATCGCGGATATACTGGATCCATCGCCGCTACCCGCATTCGCACTCATTTTGAGTTTGAGTTTGAGTTTGAGTTTGAGTTTTAGATGTTTAGCCGTGGAGGAGTTTCTGTGCGTTTTAGCCTGGCCGCAATTTGCCTGCTGATGGTCGTCACATCGTCGAGTTCTTGCTTTGGACAGTTCATCGTCGCCCATCGCGGAGCATCGTATGACGCGCCGGAGAACACGCTGGCCGCGTTTCGGTTGGCGTGGGAGCAAGGAGCCGACGCGATTGAAGGAGACTTCTATCTCACTTCGGACGGGCAGATCGTCTGCATTCACGATAAAACGACCGGGCGCGTCGCACCGGATCGGCCGGAACTGACCGTGGAGAAGTCCACCTTCGAGCAACTGCGGCAGTTGGATGTTGGTCGCTGGAAAGACGAAAAGTTCGCGGGCGAGCGGATACCAACACTCGAGGAAGTCCTTGCCGTTGTGCCGCAGGGGAAACGCATCTTCGTCGAAATCAAATCCGGTCCAGAAATCGTTCTCGCGCTCGGGAAGCAACTGGCGGCGTCCGGACTGAACAACGAGCAGATCGTGATCATCGCCTTTAACGAAGCTGTGGTGCAGGCCTGTCGTCGATCGATGCCGCAGTACAAATGCAACTGGCTGACCGGCTACAAGAGGAAGAACGAACAGGCGGACTGGACGCCTGCGAAGCAAGGCGTCATCGCAAGCCTGCGACGCTCCACGGCCACCGGGCTGGGAACCCAGGGCAATGAGAACGTCGTCGACCGCAGCTTTGTCGACAGCGTTCGCGATGCGGGATACGAATTCCACGTCTGGACGATCAACGATGTCGACTCTGCAAAACGGTTCGTCGCGCTGGGCGCGGATTCGATTACGACCGACCGACCGGCTTTGATTCGGCAGGCTATATCATCCCCAGACGTCTCGACAAAAGTGGATGAGATTCGGTAGCTTCAGAAACAAGCCGCCGAAAGAGGCCTCTCACCTGCCGCACAGTAGGGCGGGAAGCGGGAAGCTCATCGTCTTTGCGACGGGTCTGGCGAGTCAAAAAACGTTGAGGGTTGTCTGCGTGACGACATTATCCAGATTCGTTCTCGCGGCAGGTGAGTGCTTTCGGAGCAAAGGCCGAGCCGTTGACCTAGGAACTCGTACTCGAAACCGTAGAGGCGGAGGAGCGGAATGAAGACTGACAAGCCCGCAATCCGCTGGCGCGATTGTCTGACGACGTTGCTGGCCGTTAGCCTGGCCTTGCTGCCGCGGCTGGCGTGCCCGTGCCAGCTGCCGGCCTACGCCGGACTACTCGGAACGTTGGGCTTGGCGTTTTTGACGCGGACGGTGTATCTGTTTCCGTTGACCGCCCTGTGT
>CAUJKL010000559.1 GCA_963204995.1 Planctomycetota bacterium
AACCGTCTCGATCGCTGGTGCGATCGAACCTGATTCGCGGCGGGTTCTCGTTGGAGTCAATTCCAACGGCTTGCGTGTCACCGGCGAGTCTGGCCAAGACAACGACTTCTACGAGTTCGATTTGATACGAGATTCGGTCGAGCATGCTTACTCGAACATGGTCAGCACGACCTTCGACATCGATTTAGCGGATGGGCTAGGACGCGCCGACACTTCGCTCTGGGTTTTTGCCGAAGTCAACGTTCCCAATCTGGGCAGGGTTACGCGTTTGATTCTGAGCGGGCGCAATTCGAATATCGCAGAAGATCAAGGCGGACCGTTGGAAGGTGCCGATCTGGATGCTCTCGCGCGCCAGTCCTATGGCACGCTGGATCCCTACATCGGCCCCGTCTATCTCCCAGAGAATGTGAGCACTTTGCGAGACGATCCAAGTATTCCTGCGTTCGGCAGGTTCTACGAGCCGTACACTTACTATGTCGTCGTGACGTCGAACAGCCACTCACCGCAAGTACTCGATCAGTATTACCGCGAGGACTCTGCGAATCAGAACGTCAGACTCGAACCGATCAATTCGATCGAGCGAATCGCGGAAGACCACATTGAGGGCAGTTCCTCAAGTTCGACGTTCCACTACACAAATCCGGCCGGCAACGAACAGCTGCCTGTTCTGTTCGACAGCAGCAATGGCAGTGGTACGAACGGAAATAGTACGAGCGCTGTGCCGTTCCATTTGGGCGACGTGAATTTGTTCGTCAGCCGTCGCGGTGGGCAAACGATTGGAAATGATCTTTCCAGTATCGTGATGGTGGACCCTTTCACCGGTGCAACCGAGGTGCAGATTGGGTCTCACCAAGGAGTTGCTGGGGACATTGCGATGCGACCCGATGGTCGAATATTCGGCTTCCAAACCATAGCGAACAACGGCAACACGGCAGATGCTGACACGGAGGACTACTTTGAAGTCAATTTCAATGACGGAACCGAGGCGAGGTCCAATGCGGGCGCTACGGGAATCCAAACCTACGTCCTCGATGCCGCGGGCACTGGTGTCGATCGTGCGCCACTTGTCACAGGAGCAGGATTGGACAATGGCGAGGGATTTCGCATCAACGCGATCGCACTGCTCAGTTACACCGATAATAACGGGTATTTAATTGGCACCCGTGATGATGCGGCAACGGGCCGAGGATTTGAGTACGGCGAGAATGTGATTTTCAATTTTAATGTCAACACCGGGGCGATTAATAATCCAGGTAACGATAAGACTGGTTTGGGGATACTTACCGGAGGCGGTATCCAGAAGGTCGATCGTGGTCACATTCTCACTTCGACGGAAGTCGTTCCGCAAAACGTGGGAATTGGCGACACCTTTACCTTGACATTGGGCGTCGAGAGCATTAGTTACACGGCGACGGGAGCGCTGGGCGCATTCAACCTGGCGACGGAAGTCGTGGTTGGCTTGCGGAACGCATGGCTTCAAGCGGCATCCACGAATCCCGCCTTTGCGGCCTTCAGGGTGACGCAAACGACGGTCTCGGAATTTGCTGCTCCAGTCCGCGCCCCCGCGTTGCGTATTGAGTTGATTGCTCCGCTTGGTGCGAGCATTGCGCCTGGGCCAACAGGAAATATTATTGATGGCTTCGCCACGGATGGAGATGGTCTTGGCGGCGAGGCTCTGATGGTCGATGGCTTCGGTCCCGGCGGTACGATTACAGGGCTCGCGGTCAATTCAGGTTTTGGAGCGGGTACCTATGCCGTGTCCGATCGAGGCGGACTGTACCAAGTCAACCTGGGCGGCGGCCGAATTAACCAAGGAGACTATGTCGAGTCGTCGGCCGTCGATCTGTTGGTTGGGAACTTGGGTTCAGCAATTCAGTTCCAGGGTCTGACGTACGGGCCGCCGAGTGTTTCCAACGGTGCGTATGCGAACACTTTGTTTGGGATTGACGTCAGGGGTAATCTGTATGCCTTAGACATTGGTGGAGCTTTGCAGCCAGTTTTTGCCAACGGCGCGTTGTCGGTGTCGACCGGCTTGTCTAATGCCAACGGGTTGGACTTTTCCACACTTGACCAGAATTTGTGGCACGTATCTGGCAATCGCAGCACGAACGTCGGACATGGTATTCCAGCGACGCTTGATGGTCGCAACCTAGTATCCGGAGGCAGGAGCTTCTACTTCGGTAACGAGACCAGCGGTGCCGGAAATAACACCGCGACCACTTTGATTCGTGACTACAATTTCCCGGGCGGGGCGCACGGGAGTTTGCAAAGTAATCCGTTCAGCTTAGAAGGCTATGTTGCGGCAGATCAGCCGGTGCTGTATTTCAACTACTTCCTGGATTCGGAAGACACTGAGTACGACCCAAGTCCGAATCCACGCAATCCAATGCGAGATGCGTTCCGTGTGTACGTGGTCAACGAAGACGGCGAGACGACGCTCGTCGCAACCAGCGATCTGTACCAGAATGATGGACAATCCGATGAATTTGAGATTGGCCAAAACGATCAGAGTCCATTCGGAATTTCGTGTACTCATCCAATCAGCTTGATCGCGGGACAGGGAGACCGAAACACGCCTTGCGTTCAACCTCTGTTCGAATCGCAAGGCGAGCAGTGGCGTCAAGCGAGGATTGAATTAGATCGTTTTGCGGGACAGAAGAACCTCAAGCTACGATTCGACTTCAGCACGGCCGCGTCCTTCGACCTGGGTAATATCAACACCACTGGTGAGGAGTTGCGGGCCATCCCTGGTGCGGATATCCGGGACGCTCAAATCGTGACGCTTCAGGGTGGCAGTCCGTTCCAGATCTCAACCCTCGAGTTTGATGCGGGGATTACTTTAGTCGCTCCGACCGGTGCGAATATCACGCAAGGCGATACCTTTACGCTCGACAACGGCGTCGATCCGGCCGTCACGTTCGAGTTTAACGCGGACGGCTTCTTTGCTCATCGCCTGGTGGTGCCCGCTGCCGACCAGTTCGGCGATGGCGATGTGTTTCAAGTCAATGACGGCGTCGCAGCGGTGCCCTTCACGTTTGAGTTGGACAGCGGCTACACATTGACCGTGCCCGCTCCGGGTGCTGGAGTTGGCGGAGTCGCCGACGGTAATTCATTCACGATGACCGACGGTGGCGTCAACAGTGTACGTTTCGAGTTTGACACCAATGGCGGCGTGGCCAGTGGCACGCCCGTTAACATCGCGCCGAACCGAGTCCTGACCATCGCCGCCGCCGGCCCCGGCGTAGCTCAGGTTGGTGACAACGGCACGTTTACGCTGAACGACGGACTCGGCGTCGCGCGCACGTTTCAATACGACCGTGACGGCATCTTTGCTGGCGGCAATACGCGAATCGACATCGCGGATCAAAGGTTTCTACAGGTGCCCGCTGCCGGAGCAGGTGTCGGTGGCGTCTTA
>CAUJKL010000560.1 GCA_963204995.1 Planctomycetota bacterium
GGACTGCTCGGCAAGTGATTCTGACAAGTACGAGGTGCTACCATCTCCCCATAACTGATGCTCGCTCGCTTCGTCGAAGTGCCTCGCGTACCAGTCCCAACCTTGGTCGAACTCCCACGCAAAGAAGTTGGGCTCCTTGACCTCGGGAATAAAGATCTCGGGGTGTTCGCACAGTAGTGAGCAGAGAGTCGTCGTGCCGCACTTACTGAATCCTGGGACAAAGAAGTCAAGTTTCATCCTGCCGATTCCTTTGCTATCGCCTTGTCGAATGCCAGCCGCCGCCGGGCACCAAGTCGAAGTTTATCACGGTCTCCTGCAATCCACGTCCGCGCTGGCAAGCTCTTGCTAGCAAAGCCGACAAGTGTCGCTCGTATCTTCAGGAAACCATCTTCAATGGGTACGTACTGCAGACAGTGTGGTGAAGCTAGCGGCAACTGCCTTGGATCTAGCCACGAAATAATCGCGACGGGTATGATGTCTTCGGGTGATCGGCAAAGTGCTGGTCCATCATCGAGAGAATTTCTTCCAAGTATTGAAGTTTCACGAGCGTAGTAAGACCTCATCGACAAGGCTCAACTCAAATGTGACGAGTCCGAATCTCCGCTGCGCGCCGAAGACGAAAACTTGCCTGCAGGAGCCTGTGCGACAGTGCCTTGAGGCCTCTCACGGTCAGAGAAGAACTCGACTGCCGTTGGAGTCTCGATCCGGGTTGACCATGGGCAACAACTTCCGCGACTTCGTCGGTCATTTCCAATTCACCGGTAAATCCGCACAGAACATCCGAGAACACGCGAGCCTCGCTGTCTAGATCGTGATACACGCCACCGTTGGATTGAGGATCGTTGAAGTACTTGTCAGCACTGCCGCCACTCGCTCCGAACATCGTGAACCCCGTTACGAAGAGTTTCCGTAGGCTCAGAGCGCGTGTTAGTGTAAACAGCGAGTAGGTCCCGGTCGTCAAGGGCCTCGAACGCGCGCCGACACGACTTTGGATCCGATATGGATCCGGACCGAAGGTGGCGAAGACGGGTACGGGCAGATCGCGCCGATCGGGCGCGACGATCCCGCGCCGCCTGACGCTGTCCGGCGACGTGAAACAAAGGAGGCACCGGACACCGGCTGGAAGCTGGGCTGGGTGCTCCGCAAAGTGAACGAGGTTCTCTACGGTAACGCACAGAAGATCGGTCCTCGTCCCGATGCGGTCGGCTAAGTCCTTCGAAGTCGTGGCGAGGTTGAACCTCACAACGAGATCGCAAGCGTCGATCGTGGGACCATTGTGCAACTGGAGGATACTTGAGGCGCTGCCAACGACGGCCGCGGAGTCCGCGTCACCGAATAGCTCGCCAAAGGCATGAGGAGTAAGCAATTGCATTTGCAAGATGCTCCAAGCGTAACGAATGGGTGTTTCGTCAGAAGGTGATTCGCTGTCGATTTCAAAAAACGGGTGTACGGATTCACCGCGATCGTCGCCGTCGCGAGACGCGTTCTCATCTCCCCCAATCGGCTTCCAACGTGGAAATCCGTTGCTCGAGTCGGATACCTTGGAAACAATCCGCATTAGGATCGGTCAGGCGACATGCCACCAGCCTATCCGCACCACCCTAAATCTCCCAAGATCAGTTCGCGGTGTGAATAGTTACGTTCTTGTTCGCGGCGAAGTCCACTACGACGCTACTCGAGGCTCACCGGGATCAACTTCCACAGCCGGCCGGTGATCATTCTTTTCGAAAGTGCGCTGTCAAACTAGCGTTCACGACACTGGCAAAACAATCTTCGCGACCACAGTTACTTGATTGACGCTAGCGGACCCACCAGCCAACGCCATCATCTCGATCAATACTTGCGCTGGACACCTGGCAGGGCTCTACCTATCATCCCCGTTTCATTTATGTGAGGCGAGTTGCAGAAAGTGTACCGAATAAAACAGCTCATCGTGGTCGCAGGCCCGTCTTGCGCAGGCAAGACATCCCTGCTAACAAGTATCCGACAGGGGCGGTGCGACAGCTTATGCGCGAAGCTCGGCATATCTGCCCCCTCTTCATGTCTTCAAATGCAGGCCGTCGAAATAGAGGATTTAAACGAAGGCACTCTTGATACCGTACTCGTGCATTTCGACTTCTACACTCTGGACGTACCCGAAGGTGGCTACCGAGTCCTTTCCAAACTGCTCGACAACGCCGATCGTGTAACGATACTGACCTTGTGCGCTAGATCCGAATCACTAGTCGAGCGAAATAACAAACGGCTCCGCAAGGCCATTGGCGAGCTTCTTACTTCATTGTTGTGTAATCCCAAGATGCTGGGCCGGAAGATTCACCTTGTTCGCTGGCTGTTAAAGCGACACCGCATTTACAAAGACCCCTCGGTCGTAGCCTCGCTCTATCAGAAATGGGCAGATTCGATAGGCAGCTGCGACGCGACTCACTATTGGCTGGATTCGGACCAAGCAAACATTTTGGCGGCGCGTCCATATGAAACGGCACAGGTCGGGCTGTTCAGCAATGTAAGGGATCTTGCCCAAGGGAAGCAGCAGGATCGGATCGCCGTTCCGTCGGCCTGTCGGCCTGCGCAAAAGTTAACTGGTCCAAGCGGCCTCGTTTACAAATCTCACACCTACGGCTCGCGCCACAAAGAGGCGCTCTAAGCCTGCTGGACGCCAGACCGCCATTGACCAGCATGGACATAATTTCTATAGGAAGTTCGCAGCGCGTATTGGACGCGCTCGGCAAGTCAAATCGGCAATTATAAAAAGTCAACATGCACGAGCGAGCCACCTCTACTTCACTCGACATTCCCCGCCGACAGGCTGCTCCGGGTACGACGGAACGTAGCCAACGGATGAAACCGTTGATGGTCACGTTGTTGAAATACGCCATCTCCATCGCTATCTTAGCCTTCCTTTTTCAACGGGCGGCCAAGGACGAGAGTATCGCCGTCCTGAGTCAGCAACAAGTGAACTGGTTTTATTTGACGATGGCACTGGTGCTTGCCATCGTTGCATCCATCATCTCGTTCCTGCGCCTCTATTTGCTGGTCCGAGCGATCGATCTGCGAATTACCTTTTTCGAAGCGACACGATTGGGATTCTTGGGCATTCTATTTAGTTTTTTATCGCTGGGTGTATTGGGCGGCGACTTAATCAAAGCCCTCTTGCTGGCGCGGCGAGATCCTGGTCGACGAACCGAAGCGTTAACCGCCATCTTCGTCGATCGAATGCTAGGAGTCTACGCTTTGTTCGTCATCGCGACGGTGGCCATCCTGGCCACGGATCTGGACCAACTTCAAGTCCGCGATCCTGGAGATTTGGCGACTGTGCAGTCGCTGTGTTGGATGACCATGGGTGCCACACTAGCGGGTCTCGCCGGGATTTGCGCGATTGGGTTTTCGCAACGAGTCAGCGTCCCGTTCGCTGGATCACTACATCGGGTTCCACGGATCGGGCCGATCCTGCAGCGCGTGACGACGGCCATCAAGACTTATCGTGACAAACCGCTGACGATGATCGGCGCGGCGCTCATGAGTATTGGGTGCCACATTAGCACCGTACTGGCCATCTATATCATTGCGATCGGATTACCTGGTGTGGTTCCCTCTTTCGTAACGCACTTGATCGTCGTACCCATCTCACTTGTGGCCGGTTCGTTGCCCTTGCCGGGCGGTATGGGAGCCTTTGAATTCATGCTGGATTTTCTCTACCACGGCGTCTCTCCGCTCGCAGTCCCGGCTCGCCAAGGTTTGTTTGTGGCCGTGGCCTATCGGGCCGTCACCATCATCATCGCCTTGATTGGGGCCGCCTGTTGCCTGTTCGGTCGGGAAGAGCTGTCGCGAGTCTTCAGCCAAGTAGGAGAGGAGCCTTTGGACAACAAGAACTCCGATCTCGCGCCGCAGGTGGCGGCATGGGAGGATGCGGATGTGTTGGCTGCAAATGTTGCCGCAACGCCAAAGAAGGCCGCCTAATCGTCTGCCGGTCGGGTCGTAATCGACTCGCGAGCACAAGTAGAACGGTTCCGATTCTCAGGAGCGGTCTTACGCTTCCAAGACTTTCTCGATTGATGCGCCATCCGCCCAAAGATCGAACGCCTACGAAAGGGGCGAGTGACGGATCAGGCAGCAATTTTAAGGCGGAGCAATTCGGCTTTGATGTTCGGGAATTCAGCGAGCTTGTCGATAATCCTCGGAACCGCTCGACCATCTCCATAAGGGTTGGCGGCGCGTGACATGAGCCCGTAAGCATGGTGATCCTGGAGAAGTTCGCTGACATGTCGGACGATGGTTTGCGTGTCGGTGCCTACTAAACGCACCGTCCCCATAGCCACAGCCTCGGGGCGCTCGGTGGTATCGCGCATTACTAGTACGGGTTTACCCAGACTTGGGGCTTCCTCTTGCACGCCCCCAGAATCGGTCAGCACAAGATAGCAGGCTTCTAAAACGGCGACAAACGGCAGATAGCCCAACGGCTTGATCAAATGCACATTTGGCTTTCCAGAAAGGATCCGATTCACCGGTTCCCGCACATTTGGATTCAGATGCACCGGGTAGACGAAATCAACGTCGGGAAAGCGGTGGGCCAACAGGGCGATGCCACGACAGAGTGACTCGAAACCGGCTCCAAAGTTCTCGCGACGATGAGCGGTCACTAGCACCATCCGTCGATCTGACGTCCTGGACAGAAACCTCTTCGGCAGATCGGGGATCTCCGGTGGCTGTTGCCGCACTCGTTCGACAGCCAAGTGGAGAGCGTCGATCACCGTGTTCCCCGTAACGAAAACAGATTCCTCGGCAACACCATCGCGGAGCAAGTTAGCTTTAGCTTGTTCAGTCGGCGCGAAATGATAGGCGGCCAGTCGAGTCGTCAAAACGCGATTGATTTCCTCTGGGAAAGGAGAATCGTTGTTCCAAGTTCGCAACCCGGCCTCGACATGGGCAACTGGAATTCGGCGGTAGAAAGAGGCCAACGCCGCACAAAACACCGTCGACGTGTCGCCTTGCACTACAACCAGATCGGGTTTCGCATCAGCCAAGTACTGGTCGCAGCCAGAGATCGCTCGCGCCGACAACGACGAAAGAGTTTGGCCGGGTTGCATCAGGTTCAGGTTGACGTCAGGAACCACATCAAACGCTTCCAGCACCTGATCGAGCAGTTCGCGATGTTGCCCTGTGACGCAGACGTGCGGGCTCAAGTCCGAGTGTCGCTCAAGAGCATGGATCAATGGGCACAACTTGACCGCTTCGGGACGCGTGCCAAAGATGACGGAGATCCGACGAGGGCTCTGCATGGTCGTATTGCTCTCTTCAATTAGGCCACCTCGCGATTAGGCAGTCTTGGCGAACGAAGATTCGTTCTCCTGGACTCCCCGGTGACGGTTGGTTGGGACCAGGTCCGACTCAATCGTCGTTGCATGAGTAGCGTTAGAGTTGCGAAGATCGTTTTCGCAACCCTCATTTTGCTCACCCCGCCCTTCAGGTCATAGCGAAGCACCATTGGCTCTTCGCAGAAGATGGCGTCCTTGGCGCGCAGCTTGAGCAGAATGTCGACCATGCATTGAAATCCGGCTTCACTGACGAATTCCGATCCAAAGTGGCGGTACGCTTCACGGAGCACATCGGGCCGGTAGGCGCGGTAACCGCACGTATAATCTCGCACACCTGACACCGGAAATGCCAGTTGGAATAACACCCGAGCACCGAGACTGAGCAATTGCCGGTGGAAGGGAACGCCCCGAATATAGGAACCGCGTTGATACCGGGACGCGATGACCACGTCGTTACCTTCGTGTATGCGTCGGACCATGCTGTGGATCAATCCGGGGTCATGCGAATTGTCCGCGTCCATGGCCACGATGATGTCCCGTTCCCTGGCGCGTTCGACGGCAATCTTCAATCCGTCGCGAATTGTCGCGCCCAACCCTTGGTTCACCGTGTGGAGGTGGTATCGAACAGGCATGTACGCGGCGTATTCCGCAGCAATCGCGCCAGTACGGTCCTTGCTTCCATC
>CAUJKL010000561.1 GCA_963204995.1 Planctomycetota bacterium
CTGCTGGCTCGTCCAGCAGTGCCGAGTTCGGGTGGGCATCACTGCTGGGCAAGCCAGCAGTGGCACCCTGTACCCTGCCAGCAGTGGCACCCGGCACCCTGATCCCATCGTTGGTAGTCACAATACGCTAGGATGTGGCGCGAGTCTTGCAACTCACTTTCTCACGAAGTGGCCGTTTTTGCGCCATCGTCCCGGCACCGTTTTGAGAGGCGAATACCATGAATGTTTTCAAAAACATAATCGTCCAAGTCAACTCGCAAGACGAATCGCATCGCGCTTTCGAACAGGCGACGCAATTGGCAAAGGCCAACGGCGCTCGGTTAAAGATCGTCGATGTGGTCCCAGACTTCGGCTGGCCCGCGAAGCTTGTTATCAGCGATTATGATCGGGTGATCGCGAGTCTGACTTTCGCAAAGAACGAACACCTCAAGAAACTGGCCAAGGTCGCTGCAGATCAAGGGCTCGATGTCTCGGTGAAGCTTCTGGAAGGACGTTCGTCGGTAGGCATCATTCGCGAAGTTCTACGCGACGGTCATGATCTCGTGATTCGTTCGTCCCGTGGCGCAGGTAGCCGCACTTCGGCCTTCTTTGGAACGACATCCAAGCGACTATTGCGCAAGTGCCCATGCCCTGTGCTGCTCGTGAAGGCCGGTTCCGTCGGCGATTGCCGACGAATTGTGGCCGCAGTTGACGCCACGCCGGCTGACGACGCTCATGCAGCGCTGAACAAAACCATTCTGCAACTGGCCGAGTCGATGTGTGGCGAATCAGGCTGTGTTATCGATGTCGTGCATGCGTGGGACATCTACGGCGAGAGCATCCTCAAAGAACACATGCGAAAGGAAGAGTTCGAGGAGCTGCAAAGAAAAACGGAAACAGAAACCGAACGTCTCGTGGACGACTTGGTCAAACCATTCGGTATGGGAGTCGGCCAGGAGAATGTCCACGTCATCCACGGCGACCCTGCGAAGGTGATTCCGCGATTCGTTGAGACGACCGCAGCAGACTTGCTCGTTCTGGGAACAATCGCTCGGACTGGTGTGTCTGGCCTGCTGATGGGAAACACTGCGGAACAGATCCTCAATCGTGTTGAGTGCTCCGTATTAGCGGTAAAACCGCCGGGCTTTGTATCGCCGATTCACCTGTGAGAGAGTGGTAGGATATGTACGCGGTTGATAGGATTGCGATCGTGTAGCATCCGTAGCGATTGTCGTCAGGCTTACGTCCTCGAGTTAGTTACTAATCTTGATGACTGGAAGCATCAATTAACGCTCTGTAATGAATCAAACACCGCTTGATTGGATTGAGGTTGAGCTTCGCGAACTAGACGCGATCGGGTTGCGCCGGCGTTTGGCGACTCGTACGAGTTCGCAGGCGGCGACGATTACGATCGACGGACGAGAGTTGATTAATTTTGGCTCGAATGACTATCTGGGGCTGGCGGCAGAGGGCGTGAGTGACGCGGTCATCGAAGCGATTCGGACACGTGGCTGGGGAAGTGGGGCGAGTTCGCTGGTGACGGGGCGCGGTTTGTTGCACGCGGAGCTGGAGACGGCGCTGGCGGAGTTTGAAGCGACTGAGGCGGCATTACTCTTTCCATCCGGATTCGCGGCCAATGTCGGAGCGATTACTTCGCTGGCCGGGAAAGGGGACGTGATCTTCAGCGATGCGAAGAATCATGCCAGTATTATCGATGGTTGTCGATTGTCTGGAGCGCGAGTCCAGATCTATCCGCATTGTGATCTCGATTACTTGCGCATGATGTTGCCTCAGGCGAGTGCTTTCCGGCGGCGGCTGATTGTGACGGACGGGTTGTTCAGCATGGACGGCGACTTGGCACCGCTCTGTGATCTCGCCGCGCTAGCCGAACAATACCACGCCATGTTGATGGTGGATGAAGCTCATGCGACAGGTGTATTCGGCGATAACGGTCGGGGGACGGTCGAGCATTGGGGTGTCGAAGACAGCGTTCACGTCCGAGTTGGCACGTTGAGTAAAGCCGCCGGTTCGATTGGCGGGTTTGTCGCGGGAAGTCGGTTGCTAATCGAATGGATTGCTAATCGGGCGCGGCCCTACGTGTTTTCGACAGCGCCGCCGGAAGCAATCGCAGCGGCCGGGCTGGCCGCACTAACGCACATTCGAGAGGAACCGCATCGTCGAACGGAGTTGTTGTCGCGGGCGGAGAAACTGCGACGTCGCTTGATCGCGTTAGGCTGCGACACGGGTGAATCGGCGAGCCAGATCATTCCGATCATTATTGGTGAGCCCGAGGCCACGATGCGGTTCACTGCATCGCTGCGAGAGAGTGGGCTCTTCGTACCTGGGATTCGTCCGCCAACCGTACCCGATGGCGAATCACTGTTGCGAATCAGTTTGAGCTACGCCCATACGGAGGCGATGCTCGATGCCTTGGTCGAAGCGATTGCAGGCTTGCTGGGGGCGGGGGAAGTGAACCACTAATCGACACTAATGAACACTAATTCGGCACGAGGGAATCGCAGGCGAAAGTTTCCGCACCGCCTGAGTAGTGTCAGTTAGTGTTGATTAGTGGTTCCAGCCGCGGCAATCCGTTACTCCGCTTCAAGGATCTGCCGTACGAATTGGACCTGCGGCTTGCCTCCGCCGCGAATGGCTTGCACTTTCAGGAATTCGGCGACGTATCGCTGCGGTTCCTTCTTCTCTGGCACTTTATAGTTGTCGCCTTTTTGCAGGATGGGGCGGAAGTCGGGCATGCCGCCAAAGTCGCGAGTGCCTGCGGCCTGGCAAGGGAACCAGTGCCCAGTGCCTTCTTTGTCTTCCAGGTAGAACTCAGGATAGCAATGCCCTGGAATCCAGACCGTGCGAGCTGGAATCTTGTTGGCGCGGCATAACGCGATGAACAAAGAAGTCAACTCTTCGCAATCACCGTTGCCATCGTTCAACGCGGCGACCGCTCCCTTCAGAGGGCCGTTTGAGTATTCGACATGCTCGCGAACCCAATCGTACATCGCTTCCACTTGTTCCCAGGCCGACTCCTTGTCTTGGATCAACTCGCGGGCCAGCTTGGTGATTTTAGTGTGGCGGCTTTCGATGTAAGGACTCGGTGCCAGGAACTTGCCGATGTCGCGAGGTACACGCTTCGGGATCTCGAATTGCGTCGGGTCATCGGGACCCAGGATAGAACTTCGAGTGACTTCGAACGTGACGAACGCATGCGCCTCTTTGCCTGGCTCAAGCATCGGGATCGAGATCAGCATCTGTTTCACGCCGTTCTCGAGCGTTCGATAGGCGACGTCTTTCACCTCGGGCGAGAAATCTTCCTCCACCATGCGTACCTGTTGCTCGGGCCAATCGGTGGGCACCGTCGCTGTGCCGTAGATCCCAGCACACGGAGCTGCCGGAGCGGTGATCGTCATGCCGACTTTCCAGCGTTGGACGAGTTGCTTGTCTAACTTGATTCCGTTGGTTGAGCCGACGGCGGGTTCGTCTTCTGCATGAGCAACAAGTGACGTGGCAAGAATGAGCGTGATGGCTGTTAGCGTTTTCATAGAAAATCTCTCTCCGATCGTGGCGGCTGGCGAATTGACAAGTTCAGTTTGCAAACGCGATGCCACTTGCTTTCATTCTAATCACCAACAATTTGTGAGCGCATAAAATAACCCGCCGCGAGAAGACGCGTTCAGGATGGCGCGTTCTTCCGACGACGGGTTCTTACCGAGGATTCGGTTGGCCAGCAAATCGCTCCTCGTTTGGATGCGAGTCGCTGGTTCTTCTATGCTGGCAAAGGGTTAGCGAGCTGCTGGTTGCGGTCCTGGCAACACTTCGCTCCGAATGGGCGGCAACATCGTATCGCCCTCATAGACCATGCCTGATCCGTAGGAGGAAGTGTAAGCTTCGGAGCTTCCTGTGCTGCAAGTGCTACAGGAATCACCGCGATTGAACCAACTGAACGGCGAGCCGCAAGTTCGGCAACCGCTGCTCGTTGCAATCGTCACCATTGCGATGACCGTTAGGAATGTGAGCCTTTTCATGGCTAGGTTCTCCGGGAGGGATGGTTGTGCGGAGTAGGCGAGGTTGAAGGACAAGCAACTCTACATCACGTGCTGTGATGTGCAAATTCAACGTCGTTTTTTTTCTCGACATGACGATGTTTTTTTACAACGCATGTCCGTTTATCAAAAGCTACATTTGCTTACCGTCCATGAAGGTCTTTCTCCACTGAACAAACGTTGGTGACGCGGTCATGAAGTTTCGGCATGCATTGTTAGTTAGCCTTTCGCTCCTCATCGCGGCCACTGGGCTAAGTCCCTGCCAGTCGATCGCGCACGCAGCGACCGACGGCCCGGAACAGCGAAGTACGCTCGGTGACGTATGCTGTGACGACGATCGAGCCGACGATGTGTGGCTGATTTCGACGCGTCACCTCGGCTGCCCCTCGTGGGACTCGTCCAAAGAGATTGAACTGCACGTCGAGCACTATGGCGGCGACGAGGCAGGCTGGATCGAGAAGTCGCTTGATGAATACTTCGCGAGCAGTCATCCGGCTCAGCCAACCATGATCTATGTGCCGGGGAATCGAGTTGACTGGAGCGATGCCATCGATCGTGGCAGGCATGTTCGCAACTCGGTGCTCGGCTGTAGCCACATCGAACCGATTCGCTTTGTGATCTGGTCGTGGCCGAGTGACCAAATTCATGGCCAACTCCGAGATGTCCGCGCGAAAGCCGCTCGAACCAACGGCGAGGCATATTACCTCGCATGGTTTCTTTCGCAATGCGATGCGGATACTCCACTGAGCATCTTGGGTTACAGTTTTGGGGCGCGAGTCACGACCGGAGCCTTGCACGTACTCGGTGGTGGCAAGCTCGCTGGGCGAACGCTTCCCCAGGCCCAACCGCGACTGCTTCGTGTTGCCCTGCTTGCGGCAGCAGTTCATAACTACTGGCTTCAACCTGGAGCCTGTCACGAACACGCACTCTCGCAGATGGATCGACTGCTTATCGAGTACAACTCCTGCGATCCCGTGCTGAAGCGGTATCGGAATATTGAAAAACACGGTCGAGCCTCCGCCCTGGGCTATACGGGGATGCGTGTCGACGAGTCGGCTGGAGTTTGGATCGACCAGCACGATGTGTGTTGCATCGTTGGCAATTCGCACACCGAGGCGCGGTACTTCAATTCCTCGACGATCACCGACGAGATTCGCGAGATGTTGTTTGGGGGATAGGGATTGGGGTTTAGCGATTGGGAACATAGATTGGCGAGTAACGGCTCAGATCAAACAATCGCAATTCACCAATCGAAAAACCGTATGACTCGTCTCGCCTACTTGAACGGTCAGTTCGTTCCCGAAGAATCGCTCTCGGTTCCAATCTATGACGCTGGCTTTGTGCAAGGCGTTACTGTCGCGGAGCAATTGCGGACGTTCGGCGGAAAGCTGTTCCGGCTCGACCGGCATTTAGAACGGCTACGACGGTCGTTGGAGATTATTCGTATTTCGGGCATCGACTTGGCGTCGATCAGTGACGCAGCCCAAGAACTCGCCAGCCACAACCACAAGCTGATGGCTCCCGGTGACGACCTCGGTCTCTCGTTGTTCGTGACACCCGGCCCGTATTCGACGTTTGCACCGCCCGGTCCGCACGTGCCCATGATCGGCATGCACACGTATCCCATTCCGTTTCACTTATGGAACGACAAGTACACGATCGGCGAGCGGTTAATTGTGAGCAGCGTGAGGCAAGTTCCGAACAATTGTTGGCCGCTAGAGCTGAAGTGTCGCAGTCGCATGCACTACTACTTGGCCGACCGTGAAGCTCGCGAACGCGAGCCAGGAGCGCGGGCTTTGCTTTTGGACCAAGACGACTTCATCGCCGAAGCCTCTACAGCCAGCGTCATTCTGTACCGCAACGGAGAAGGGTTCCTGTCACCGCCCCGCGAAAAGGTTTTGCCCGGCGTCAGCGTTGGAGTCCTGGAAGAACTAGCACGAGAAATGGGCTTTGCGTTTCTGCATCGAGACCTCACGGTCGACGACGCGCACTCGGCCGACGAAGTCATCCTGTGCAGCACGTCGCCCTGCCTGTTGCCGGTCGTGTCACTCGATGGTCGACCGATTGGGGTGGGAGTTGCCGGCGCGGTCGCGCGACAAGTGGTTGCAGCATGGAGCCGTCTTGTCGGTCTCGATCTTGTTGAACAAGCCAAGCGTTTCGCGAAGCGCGATCTGACGTGAGTTATCGTTGTTTGTTCGCGAGCTAGAGAACGGCATCGAATTCCGACTTGCGATCCGGCTGGACTGACAGTCGCGATCCCTTCCGGAGCTACTCCATCTCTTTCAAAGCCGCCACGCTTCGCAAGTCGCCAAGCGGCAGGGGCTCGTCAAAGATTCGATCCAGCTTGATATCGACCATGAACCAGCGTGGATTCTGCGCCGTCGACTTCGGGTCATAGTGTTTGTGCTCTCGATCCCAGGAGGTGTGATCGGGATAGCTCTCGCGGACGACGTGGGCGACACCTGTGATCGCTGGAGGATTGGCATTCGAGTGGTAGAACAGCACCTTGTCGCCGATCTTCATCTCGTCTCGCATGTAATTCCGCGCCTGGTAGTTTCGGACGCCATCCCAAAACGTCGTCTGCTTCTTCTCTGCGGCGAGATCTTGAATCGAATAGCTGGTCGGTTCCGTCTTCATCAACCAATATTTCGCTGCGGCCATGATACTTTCCTTCCGTCATGGAATCGCGGACAATCGTCTCGGAGGTTATACCAATGCTCGCCGCGTTTGGAATGCCGGGACATCTTGAACTGCTGATCATCGGCATGATCTGCCTGCTGACGGTCGGTCTCCCAATCTTCATCTTGGTCGTTGTTTGGTGGATAATCCGAAAGAATCGAGGCGACCGCTGACTGTAGCGACACGTACTCGCCGCTCAAGTACAATCGCACCATACCTTCGCTGAGTTGTTTTACACCACCAGAAAGTCGCCTAATGTATAAAGCACTCCACCATGTCGTTGCTGCCTTGCTAGTCACAAGTGCAGTGAGTCAGTCCGCGATAACCGCCGAACCTGCACTTAGTCCCGTCCGCTTCGGGTCGACCGATTGGCCGTGGTGGCGTGGCCCCGATCGTAATGGCATCGCAGCGGCGGATCAAACGCCGCCACTGACGTGGAGCCAAACCGAGAACGTGCTCTGGAAGGCTCCCGTGCCTGGGCGCGGTCATGGATCGGTGACCGTCGTTGGCGATCAAGTGTTTCTCGCGACGGCCGACGAACAAGCCGATAAGCAAATCGTGTTGTGCTTCGACCGAAACACCGGCAAGGAATTGTGGCAGACAGTCGTTCACGATGGCGGGATCGAGCGGAAAGGAAACAAAAAGGCGTCGCAGGCTTCCGGCACGCTGGCCTGTGATGGCGAACGATTGTTTATCAACTTCTTGAACAATGGAGCCGCGTATACGACGGCGCTCAGTCGCGGAGGCGAACAGATCTGGCAGACCAAGATCTCCGACTACGTGGTCCATCAAGGTTACGGTTCGTCGCCAGCGATCTACGAGTCGCTGGTGATTGTTTCGGCCGATAACAAGCGCGAAGGTGGCGGCGCGATTGCGGGGATGAATCGCGCGACGGGCGAAGTTGTGTGGCGACACGCACGGCCCGCGACCCCGAACTATCCTTCGCCGATCATCTTAAAAGTCGCAGGTCGCGACCAAGTGTTTCTGACCGGCTGCGACTTCGTTTCGAGTTTCGCGCCGCTCACGGGCGAAAAGCTCTGGGAGATCGAAGGCGCGACCACCGAATGTGTGACGTCGACCGTGACGGACGGAAATATCATCTTGACCAGCGGCGGTTATCCAAAAAATCACATGGCCGCTGTTCGTGCCGATGGCTCGGGTGAAGTTGTGTGGGAGAACAATGTGCGCGTGTATGTCCCTTCGATGCTCATCCACGATGGAACGATCTACGGCGTCACCGACGCAGGTGTCGCGATGTGCTGGGAAGCAGCAACAGGTAAGGAACGGTGGAAAGGTCGATTGGGCGGCACATTCAGTTCGTCACCCGTAATGGTTGGCGAACACATCTTCGTCATCAACGAAGCTGGCGAGGGCTTCGTGTTCAAAGCGGACCCAGCCAAATTCGAACTGGTCGCCGAAAATCAACTTGGCAACGAAGTCTTTGCCACGCCGACCATTTGTGGAAGTCGGATTTACATGCGAGTCGCCGAGCAACAGGGTGATGTCCGCCAAGAGATGCTGTATTGCATCGGCAAGAAGTAATCGAGTTTGCAGGTTGGCAATCTTGCCCGCCATCAGAAGTCGTACCAAATTCCAAAGCCGATCTGCTGTTCGAAGCTGTCAAAGAACGAGAACTGTGGGCTCTCGCCGTTGTAGTAGTGCAATCCCATCCGCAGCAGTCGCCCCGACGGGCCGTCGTTGCGCCAAGCCCAACCCGTTTGCACTGTCAATCCGCCGCCGTAGTTGACCTCTTGTCGCAGGTGCGCGTTCACTGCGAAGAACGGCTCGCCGTGAATGCCGGTGGGTCGAGTCGGAGCGTATTCAACGCCGAATTGAAACTCCCATAAGCCGCTCACATCGCTCCAAAAAGCCCAGCCAGCTTCGCCGTACAAGCGGAGTCGTTCGGTCGGATAAATCGAGTAACCCAAGACGAGCACATCGCGAGCAAAGTTCAAGCGTGGGAAGCCCGGATTCTTCAGCAGGAATTCATCACCCAGGTGAGAGCTGATGTGATAGTACGCAAACTTCAGTTGCTGGTTGCTCCAGCCGTAGGTGAAGGGAACCCCCGCTCGAAAATCCGCGCTGCGTACGTCGACTTCTTCGTCGGGATCGAGACGAACGTGTGCCGCGCCTTCGATATCGATTTGAAAACCGAGTGGTTGATCGTGAGGCCCGATCCGAAGCACTCCGAAACGCCCACCCAACGTCCCGTCCAACAGCACGCCATCATGTTGCCGATTGATCAATTGGGCGGCCATTCGCGACTCTTTGACGCCGGCCAAATAAGCTCGATAGATCAACTGGTCGGGTAGAACGACACAGCCCCAAGGGTTGTCGAACGGAGACGGCTCGACTTGTGGAACCGCGATGTAGGGTTGCGAAGACTCATCCAAGATGAGGGTCGCACCGTTAAATGGCGCGTCGAACGATTGCCCGCAGGCGGACGTTTCGCGCAGGACGATGATCGTCGCGAGTGCTAGCAGTAGTAAGCACCAAACTCTTCGCATTGCCCGAATGTCCAACTTTGTCGAGCGCGCCGCGATGAGGTAGGCGCGCAACGGTTTCACGAGGGGCGGCATTCTAGGGACATGTCGCGATTTCAGAAACCGCAACCGAGCGAGCGTTTTGGACTTTTGGACTGCGGCGACTTGTCGCCGCTTTCCCCTTTTTGCCGTGTAGCCACTTTCTCGAAACACAGTAATTCGCGTTGAAAGCGGCTTCGCCGCAAAAGGAAAGCTGTGACAAGTCATAGCAGTCCAAATGCTCAATACACGGTCACAGCTTTGCTTGGAACCCAGCCGTCTTGCTCGCCACCTAGTCGCAGGTGCGTCCAACCATTTCGCTGATCCAAGACTTGAAACTCGGTCCCTTCGTCGAGCGGCTTCGTGAATGCTGGCTGATAGCTTTCGGAGTCACCTTTACGAGCTACGACTTCTTCGATAATGACGACGCCGTGTTTCACGTGGCTGAACCGATACCAGTCATAGCCCGCCGAGATCACGAACGCAATCGTCGCGGCGAGTGCCACAGTCGCGATCCGCCTCAAGAGTTGTGGCTTCACGAACAGGCTGGCAACGCTGACACAAAAAGTGACGAACGCACAAACCAGACTGGCTTGAAACTTGCCGTGATAGCTGATCCATTCGCTCCAGAAGAGAATATACTCGATGATCGGCTTCGTGCGAGCGGAACTTTTTTCACCCAACGCGTAACGCAAGTTCGCATCGAGATAGGGATCACGTGGCCGGTGGCGTTTCGCTTGTCGATAACAGGCAATCGCACGTCCTCGTTCGCCCGCTCGCATGAAGGCGTTTCCTTGGTTGTACAGCACAGCTCCGGAAACCACACCGGCATCAATGATCTCCTGATACGTCGCTGCGGCCTGCAGGAACTGAGTCGGATTGTTTGCCTGTTCGAAGCGGTCTTGCGCCGCCTGAAACTTGGCGTACATCGTTGGATCGACGGACGAACTGCACCCGGTGAAGGCGAGCGTCAGGGCAGCGAATAACGACACGCGAGCGACTGTCACGATAGTAGCCTCTGCCCCTTCATGGCGCGGACCAGGTCATCGAGCACGCCCGCCGCCTTGGTTGGCAAATCGGACATCGAACCGTTCGTTGCTCCGTATCTCGCATCATCGCAGGTCTGCATGACGTCGCGTACGCGCGAGACGATTGGCTCGGCGACGCCGAGTTCATGAAGTTTGTTAACCGTGTTGGTCGATGTGAGCACTCCGTGCGGCGTGTTGGTCACATCAGCGACGAGTCCGATGAACGCCTCGCTGATCGCTTCCGCTCCGCCTCGTGCATCACCTTCCTTCGCGACGCGAAGCGCAGCTTGCAGTCGGCGTCTGGCATCGGCGGTCGCGCTGCGGCGACGTTGCAGGCTGGTATCCGATTTCAGCCGCTGAACACGCTGCGTGACGAGCGCCACGACAAAGAACAATCCGGTCAGCCCGCCGAGACTTAAGAACCAACGATCCGGATGCACCGATTCATCGCGCAGCTGCCGCAAATCGGTCACGTTGGCGAAGATGCCTTCGGCGCGAACCTCGATGTTCGCCGAGTTTGCTTGTTTCGGCGCGGCCATGGCGATCTCGCCGCTCGCCAGGCGATCCGCTGCCGTCACTGAAATCGGTATTGGATCGCTTTGCAGCGTGACGAACGTTTCTTTCTCGACGTCGAAGTAGGAGATGGGAATGGAGGGCACTTCGGTGGTCTCGACGCTCTTCGGACGTAAGCTGTAGGTGAATCTGCGCGAGTCGTCGCGAGTTTCCTCAGTGGCTTCGTAGATTTTGAAATGTTTGGCAAAGTCGCCGATGCGATCCAGTTTCGGAGCCAACACGTTTTCCAGCGTGCCCTGGCCACGCAGCCAGAGCGTCAGCGTCATCGGGTCGCCGACTTTAACTTCTTGCGGCGAAACTTCGGCACCAAGTTCGAATCGACCTACCGCTCCTGTATATGAATCGGGGCGGCCCGCCATCGGCACGTCTTTCACGCGAACGCTCACGGGTTTGGCAAATGCATAAACCGCTTCACCTTCCAGTTGGCCGCGTGTATCCACTCGAACGCCGAACGTTCCCTTGACCGTCGCAGGGCCGAAGACGTATTCACCCACCTTCTCACCAACAAACGTTCGAGTGAGTGTGTACTCCCAATACTCCAGCCGACGACCGTTGGCATCGGCGCGCCGAATCCGTTTTGGTGTTGGCCGAAAACCTTCGGCGAGATCGCGGAACAGGCCTCCGAATCCGCCACCGCCGAGTATCGAGCGACTGGAATCTCGCCCATTGATCGAGAAGCCGCCACTACGATTGCTCATCGACCCGAGCCATCGCTCGCCAGGCATCTTGGGCATCACGCCTGTGGGCAACGCTTCGTCTTCGGCCCAAGGTAGAGTTAGCTGTACCAAAGGGTTTTGGACCGACAGGGGATCGTGATCATTCTCCGGTTCCGGAATCGGCTTGATCAACACTTTGAGCGAGATATCGAAAGGTTGCATCGGGTAGACGATGCTGTGGCTGGCTGTCATCTCGAGGATGACGATGTCTTGCTCTGTTGCCGCTACGACCGACAGAGTGAGCGATTTCGCCGGTAACTGCTCGCCATCGACTTTCACGACCGGTGCCGGAATTTGAAGACGGCCAGACTGCTTGGGGGTCAGCACATACTCGTAGATGAACCCGCGCCGAACGACTTGCTGCCGCCTGCCGTTGATGATCGTAATACTCGATGTGTTGACTTGTTGTGTTCCGGTTCGTTGCACAGTGAACGCATCGAAACCTGTCAGGTCGGGCTCAACGGGCTGATCGAAGTGACTGAGAAAGATACGATATCGAGCGCTCTCGCCTTCGTAGATCTGGTCGCGATC
>CAUJKL010000562.1 GCA_963204995.1 Planctomycetota bacterium
GCGCCAGGATCGCTGCCAGCTTGCTATCACTACGAACCGCTAGCCTTGCTAGCTGCACTTTTACCACACAACCAGACCGATTTTCGATCAGTCGGGAATCGCTGGGGCCACAGTGAATTTGTGTTGTAATGAGTGAGCAATTCGAGCAGGTTGTCTTCACCACTTACCCCAAACTGCATGATGGCGAGCAACGCGGTCCAATTGATCGCAATCCCGGTGACAACTCGCAAGACAGGTTGCTGACGGAGAAACGATAGTAAGAGCAGCCCGGCCAAGCTGACGTATCCCGCCGAACAGAGCGCGGGCGAGTAGAAGAACAGTTGCAACACCGCGAATGTGACGAAGACGAGACACATCGCTATGTCGATCGGCAAGGCGATCGCACGCAATGCGAAGTAATTGCTCAATCGGCCTACATCATCCCTTAGGCGAAGCAACCGCGACCGCAATAACTGAGTTAGCGGAATGGCACAAGCCGCAGTCAGCGACCAAGCCAGCGGCAACCACTCCGACGCGGCGTTACCTCCAATCCGCACGAGTCCACAACCGACGAGCCCGAGCACACACACGCACCCGAGGAACGCTGGTACCGGTTGGGCGCTGCGTTCCCAGCGAAATTGACTCGCCATGCCAGTCCTTACCACGCGTGGTCGTCGTGCGGCATCGAAGCACCAAGCGACTAATAGAATGTCTCGCATCCAATGCAGCAATTCGACCGAGGTGCTTGAGTATCGGAGCAACTCGCTGAGCATGTTCGGAACTGCAAAGGCGAGTGTTGCGAACAGCAGCCCCACAAACGCCGAGATATGACTCACCGATCCCCATGCCCGCGAAATGCGATGACTTGGATGCCGGTCGAAGAGATAGCTGGCAAACCATTGGACTCCCAGGATCAAGATCGCAAGCGAAGTCATGGTGTCGAATCCCAACTTAGCGGCGACACCAAGCCGAAATAGCTCGCTTGCCAACAACCCATACACGCACCAACTGACGACAGGCCGCATCCACACGAGCGAATGCACGGCCAACAGTCCGAAGATGAGCAGACCAGGAACGAACGGCAATGTCGTACTCTGCATTCCAATCTGAGCCACCCAAGCGATCGCGATGCCAATCGTTGCAATTAGCGATAGAGTACGAGATAACTGGTGCGAGATCGCGTGCGGTGTGTTCTCCGCTTTCGCCGTCGACAAATGGTTTATCCAACGATCGATCCGAGAGTTTACGAATAGAAGAACGGCGGCGGCAAGCGTTGGGAACACATAGTGCATCTCCGCGCCCAAACTCATTCCGAGTACACCATTCGCGAACGACGTGGCTCCCGTCGAAGCGATCAGAAATGCAATCATGCCAGCTACCGCCAATCGGCGAGTGCGGAATTCATTCGCCTGCCACGTGAACAGAACTGTCATCACGCTGGCGACAGGGAAGAATGCCTTGGCATGTGTCAGCGAGAGTGCCAGCAGGAAGATTGAGAGACCTGCACAGTACTGACGCATCGGCTTGGTGAACAAAGCGACGCCGCGGCGCTCTAGTCGGACGGCCACCCATACGGCAGCGATAATCAACGGCAGATAAGTCAATCCATAGAAGGCATAGGGCAGCCGCGACTCGTTCAGCGCACTCGCACCGGAGTCGCGAAGCGTTCTGGCGAGTTCCTGAAAGAAGACGGGCGAGAAGTTATACGCGAGCGTCGCACATCCGAGCATTGCCCACACGAAGGCCGTCTTGTTGGTACGGCGAGCCACGATCGTCATCAAGCCAGCGGCGAACCCTGCTGTTGGCACCACGGCATAGGGCACGCCTTTGAGAAGTCCAGAGCCCGCCAGCGCGATCCCGGTCGCACACAGCATCACACCGATCACCATCGGCAACATGATCGGCCACGGGATCGGACGCACGATGCCACCAGTGCGATCCTGAAAGACGCGTGCCACCGCATCAGCCGTTAACAGAACGGGGATAGCGACCAACACGCAGGCGAAACCAAACCAATCGTGCGGGATCGACTTGGCAAAGTTTCCGCCAAAGACGAGCAGGAATTGCGAGCCGAGCAACAGAATCGGAAAGAAGCCAAAGATCCGTGGCTGGCGATGTTCTTCCGTCAACCAAAACACATGCCGGTTAACCTTCACCGCACCCATGGTGAACACCGCCCACAGTGCAAAAGAACTCAGCCACATCGAGAAATCACCGGCATCACGAGCGAGCGGCGCAATGGCACCGGCTACGCTCAATGCCAGATAACTCAGCACGAAAGTGACTTGATGTCCTTGCAAGAAGTGAGCGAATATCTTGCGGCTCGCGTAAGTTGCGACGACCGAGTTCAGCAGCAACAGCCCCACCGCCATACCGCTGCTGGTCGTAGAGGTCGACGCCTTCCAAATCCAGAACCAAGCGACAAACGACAGTGGAATCAAGAGCACCGATAACCCCAACAATCCGGTTCCAGTCTTCCGCAAACCAAGCTTGTGGAAGCTCCAATTACCTGCCCCGAAAATGGTCGCCGTATAGCCGATGATGACGAGATATTGCCACGTCGCATCCAACTCGTTCCATCCTCGAGTAACCATCATCAGCGACGATCCCAACAAGATCATCATGCCGGCCGTCAGCACCCACTTGATATTCTTCTCTTGCAGGAAACTGTCGAGAAATGCGACGAAAGGCGATTCGGTGGGTTTCGGTAGATTGGTATGCGAATCGGAGATACTCATGGTCGGTCCTTCCCAATTCTTAGAGCCAAGCAGCAGATTGGCTCGACAGGGAAAGCAAACCGGGGGCCGAAACTGGGAGACGTTGACTTGCCGATGCGTTAAGTCGTTTCATACAAGGCGTTCAGCGAACAAAGCAGGTTGCAGAATCGACGCCATCCAAAATGCGCTGCAGCTCCGCTACTGCGGGTATGTGTCGCGCAGAAACTGCGGTCCCCAACAGGCTCGTCTCGGGCTCGTCTCGTTGGAACTAGCAACGCTCACGAAATAACTTCCCCTATTCTGGCTGAGATGTTCTAATGAACGAGCAACTAGTCTCTCTTTCCGGTAGGAGGTGTTTCATGGTGTCGAATTTCAGCGAGGAAACGGAACAAGAGATGCGGGACTTTTATCGCACGCTGAACGAAAAGGACCGTCGGCGGTACGCAGGGTTGGAAGCCAAGAAGCTTGGTCATGGGGGGATTTCTTATATCGGTGAGGTTCTCGGCTGCGATCGCAAGACTGTCAGCAAAGGCATCGATGAGATTCTCGATCCACCCGACCTCGATCCTGCGCGGGTGCGTCAAAAAGGGGGGACGGAAAAGCTGTCTTGATAGCATGCCGGAGTTGCGAGACAACTTCCAAGAGGTCCTCCGCCGTTACACGGCCGGCGACCCCATGCGGGAGGACATCAAGTGGACCAACCTCACCAAAACTGAAATCGCTAACCGCTTGGCACAGACCAGCACGCCCGTCAGCGTCAACATTGTGACGCAGTTGCTCGACGACGCGGACTTTCATCGCCGCAAGCTGCGGAAGACGCTGGCCATGGGAAGCGTTCCCCGCCGAAACGATCAGTTCGAATACATCGCCAAATTGGTAGATCGCTATGAGGCTTCCTCGAATCCCGTGCTCAGCATGGACACGAAGAAAAAGGAATCCTTGGGCCCCTATTTTCGTCCTGGTTTGCTGTTCGCGCCCGAGGACGTACCGGTTTACGACCACGACTTTTTGCACGCGGCCGAGGGTGTATTGTACCCGCACGGCCTGTACGACCTGAAACGGAATGTCGGGCATTTGTATTTGGGACTGAGCCACGACACCAGTGCGTTTGCTTGTGACAACGTGTATCGTTGGTGGATGCGGTTTGGGCGTTGGTACTATCCCTACGCCACGTCGTTGTTATTGCTGTGTGACTGTGGCGGGAGTAATGGCTACCGCCGCTACTTGTTCAAACAGTGTTTGCAAATACTGGCGGATCAAATGCAGTTGGAGGTGCGCGTGGCGCACTACCCGCCCTACACGTCGAAGTACAACCCCATCGAACACCGATTGTTTCCGCACGTGACGCGGGCCTGTGCGGGAGTGAGTCTCACCGATCTCGCGACGGCGGTGCAATTGATGCGAAAGACGCGGACTCGGACGGGATTGCGAGTCACGCTGGAAGTCATCAGAAAGTACTATGCGACCGGTCAGCAATACTCACCGGACTTTCGAGCCGCGATGCCGCTGGAATTCGATGACGACCTGTCCGCTTGGAACTACCGCGCGATCCCCGGTGCGGCGGGCGATCTTATCTTGAACTGATTCGTGACCGACCTGAAGTTGCCTGCTTCACGTTTCCAAGGACCACTCTGCGCCGAGACCCGATATTAACGCGTTCTGCGAGTCTGAGGGTGATAAAGGCACCTCAACAATCAGGCTCACAACTCTCCTGTCAACGAGATCTGTAACTTGATCGGTCACCCAACCTCTTTGCTGTATCACAAATGAGGAAGTTATTTCGTGAGCGTTGCTAAAGATTAACTCGTTAGCAAGACGGGTCCGAATTCTCAAAGACCCGCACGAGGCAAGCTCATGGGGGACAGACAACCTCGCTTCAGTTGGAATGTAGTTGAGCCTGTAGTACCCGACATCATGGATCAATGGCAACGCGATTCCAAAGACGTGCATGTGCTGGTATTGGCCCTTCGTTTGGGATTACCGATGTGGACCGAAGCTTGAGATTTCGAAGACTTGCCGCACGTTTCCGTCCACAAAACTGCGGACCTTGTAACGTTGATGGCCACGAATTGTCCGAGAACGGAACGTCGTGCCAGAACATTGGCAACGACCCGTTGAGCTGGTCCGCGACCTGGATGTTCTCGGCGGTGTTGATCGGCAGCGGGCTCGCCGTGCGGATGCCTCCCCGGCTCGTCGTGGCCCTCCCGCCACAGCGCCCCTGTGTGTGTCCGCCCCAAGTGGCTCGATGGCGTCTGTGCGACTCCGCACCTGTCTGCTTCAGAGTCTCAGTGTAGCGTAGAAGCCGTTAAACCACCAAGATGAACTCGCGGGCGAATCATGTCCGGATGACTACACCGGCGGTCGGCAATCTAGCAGGGAGAATTTCATGCCAGCATGAATGCCCACATTCTGGATGGCTGCCGGGATAGCGAGCGCGCCGGAGTGACGTCAGGCGGCCTAGTTGCGTATCGGCACCGGCAGCCAGCACCGTGTCTAAGACATCGAGTGACGTTCTGGAATCCCCCAGTCTGTTGTGACGTGATAGACTGTTGAAGTCGATCGGATCGAGGTTTGAAGAACAGGAGCTGTGTAATGCTGCCGGAAGGAACAATTCGCAACGAGACGATCGTGTTGGATCAGCCCCTCCACATTTCCGGTAAGAGCGCGAGTGAAAGCGGAGGTGAAGGAAAAGGCAGAGCCGACAGAGAAAAAGCCGACGCCACAAAGCACTCTCAAGAGGCTCCTTCAGAAACCACGCCCTTGCCGCGTGATTACGGACTGACACTCGAAGAAGAACTGCTTCTCCAGCAGCTTCAGCAAGCGCAATTCTGGTCGGATCGGCACCTCGATCTGAACAACCAAGGCTCGACGGTTGCCACATGTCCGCCCCAGCTTGACTCCCTTCCTGACTCGTGGGAGCTAACTCGCGGGCTCACTTTGCACGACTGGCAAAAGGCGTGTGTCGAAGCGTGGTTTCAAGCCAGCCAACGCGGCGTCTTAAAGGTGGTGACCGGTGCGGGAAAGACGATCCTCGCGCTGGCCATTGCTCAGCGATTGCAGCAATCCGAGCGGTCGTCCTTGCGCGTGGCGGTCGTCGTCCCGACAGTCGTACTTCTCAACCAGTGGAAGGAAGAACTTGCCGCTCACAGCAATCTTCCTTCGTCTGCCATTGGGCTGATGGGAGGCGGCCACAGCGACGGCTTCAATGATGAAATCCGCGTACTGATCTGCGTACTCAATTCCGCCGCCAAGAAGTTACCGGGCGAAGTCGAAAGAACCGGAATTGGAAATGACCTGTTGCTCATCGTTGATGAATGCCACCGGGCGGGCGCGTCCGAGATGAAGAAAGTGTTCGCCGCGAAGCGAGCCTTTTCATTGGGCCTGTCAGCCACGCCGGAACGAGAAAACGACGTATTACCCGATGACGAAGATGGGCAATCCGCCAGTGAGTCAGATGAAACGATACCGTTCGAGGAAACTGTCCTGGGGCAAGCACTCGGTCCGGTCGTGTTTGAAATGAACTACGCGGAAGCCATTCGCAACGGAGTCTTACCGCCTTTCCGGATTGTCCACTACGGCTTGTCACTCGGTCTGAAAGAGCGTGAAAAGTATGAACGTGTCAGCCGAGACATCACGGATTTGCGGAGCGAGCTGGAGACAGGAACTCGCCGGGGACTGGCGCTCATTCGATGGTGCCGCTCCCGCGCGGGCGCTCAGAATCCTAGAGCCACTCAGTTTCTGTCGCTGACCAGCGAACGTAAGCGACTGCTGTATCGGATCGACGAGCGGTTCAATGCGGTGCTGGCGATTCTTCAGCGGGCGTTCGCGCAGAATCCGAATACGAAGGCGATTCTGTTTCATGAGAGCATCGAGGAAGTGATGGGTCTGTTTGGCCGACTCCGCGAGGCGGGCTACGCAGTTGTCGCGGAACACAGCGAATTCCCGGATTCGATGCGAGCGGAGTCGCTGCGTCTGTTCCGACAGGGAACAGCGCGCGTAATCGTTTCTGCTCGCTCGCTGATCGAAGGCTTCAATGTTCCGTCAGCAGACCTGGGGATCATCGTGGCGGCCTCGGCGTCGGTCCGACAACGAGTGCAGACCCTCGGCCGCCTTCTCCGGCGAAATCGCACGGCGGATGGCATCGAGAAGCAGGCGACTTTGTACGTGCTCTATGCTGCGGGAACAGTCGATGAAATGATCTATGCAAAGGCAGACTGGGAGCAGTTTGTCGGTGCCGAACGCAACGAGTATTTCCGTTGGGACTCGGTAGCTCGCTCCGAGCCGCAGAGTTGCAAGGAACCGCCCCGGCGTCCGCCGCTCGACGAGACGTGCCTTGACGCAAAATCGCTGGTTCCCGGTGGGACTTATCCTGGTGATTCGGATCAGGGGAAGATGTACTCACTCGATACTCAGGGGACCGTTAGAGATGAATCTGGCAACCTTGTGAAACCCCACTCGCAATTGAGTTCCGTCCTTGCAAATCATCTCCGCGCCGGGGGACGGTTTCGGATTACTCCGCGCAATCGCTTCGTCACCAAATTGGAGAAGACTTCGGATGGCTGGCAGGCACTGTATCTCGGCCGCCTGGACGAACCGGTCGAGGCGATTGAAACGCAAAACGAAGACGGTTCTGTGGCCGATTACTCGCCAGGCGCGCCTTATCCTCTAGGCAGGGTGAAGGGCACCGTGTTTTCCGTCTTGCAACGCGACAAGCGATTGATTGCAAGAAAGACTAAGGGACGAGCGGCGTTTGTCGTTCCGGCCGAAAAACTCGCTAACAAGGAGAAGCAAGCAGCCCTGCGCCAGATTCAGGGAGAGCTAGCCGATGTATATGCTCGCGGGCATCAGATCAGCAAGATCACGGTGACTGAGGCGGGCCATGTCGTTTACGTATTCCAAAATCAAGCTTTCTTCGTGGGGCTCGCACCGGAAGGAGCCGAGGGATTCATTTTTGAAGAAAGGAACAAGACCAGTCTTTAGGAGAGAAATTCAATGGCAGGTCGCATCATCGGAACTCGGCTTCCTTGCTGTCCAGGCAAGGACTCTCGGTTAACTGTCAGACGCAATTCCGAGCAGGCGAGCAGGCCTTGGTGGATCTTCTACGAGCCACCCGGTGACGAGCCTATCCCAGCCGACGATCCGCACGAAGAATTGGTCACTTTGGTGAACTCTTTGAAGGCGGAAAAGGCGAATTCCAAGGGAGGTGGGCCATTCAGCATCAATGAACATGGTCAAGTCATCGTGCGCGCCAAAGCAACCTCCGGTTTCGGCAATACGGATTACATCATCAACGTCACGAGCCAGGGAGTGGTGAGCGCTTACTCGACTCCGATCATCTTTCGGGGTGGAAAACTTGACCCGCGGGTGACACCGAAAGAGGGAGAACTGTGGTCAGGCCCGTTAAGTGGAATGAGCTATAAGTTCGCCGCACCGGGAAACCCCAAACCACCATCGCGAAAGCTCGACGAAATCTTCGTGGAGGAAGAAGGCGTCGTTCTGCAAATTTCGACCCACGCCCGCATCAACCCCTATCCTCCCACGACTGGTTCGCTGTCGAAGTTTCTTCAGGCGTTGAGGAGGCAGCTTCCGCAGGGCGGTCGGTTTCGTGTTAACGAACACGGTCGAGCATTCACTTCCAATGGCTTTATCTACATTGGAACAATCCCAACCGCCGAATGGTTCCGACCATTGACGGCGCGATCCTAATCGGATTTTCGACTACGGCAGTTGTTCACGATAACCGCGGCGCGCTCAGCCGAACGCCATTTCGCTCGGTGCCGAGTGGCCCGCAAGATGGACTTTGCACGCCCACCGCACCCGGTAAACCTGACAATACCAGTTGGACTGTCGATGGGATTTGCTGCCGAACATGTCGTTGGCTCGCGCGGCGGTGGATGAATTTGCGTCATGCGTTCGGCATTCACTCCTTGATACTCGATTTCAGATGCCCACAAACTCGATCGTATTCCGGTCCCTGATCCAGTTGCGGATCAGACCATTGGTCCTCTCCGCGTCCTTGTAACGCGCAATATCCGTGAGGCAAATGTAATCCTCCTCGTTCCGCCTCTGCACCGTGATTTCCTGGCTCAGCACATTGATCTTCGCCATCACTTCTTCCTTGTATTGGTCACGTCCATGTGCACCGTTCGCGTGGCCTGTTCGGCGTTCGCCCCTTTGTACTCGATTTCTGTTTGAGGCAACACGGCTTAGAGACGCTTGCCATCGCAGAGCGGGATCGAGGCTTGGTAGAAGCTTACCGCTTCTGCCAGTGGTCTTTGATCGCGGTCAACTCTTGGAGGCCGAAGTGGGGAGCCAAAATGCGGGGAACCGTTTGTCTCCAAGAAATGCTGGAAGCGGCTGATTGCTGGGGACTGTTTGAATGGGCATTGCATCTGGATAGAGGCCGCGGAACCGTTCGCCGTTGAAGTGAATCAAGTGGTCCGCTGCTTCCGTGATTCCGACTTTGGTTTCGCCGGAGTTGCGCGGGCGACAGCTGCGCCGCCGGCTTGGTCTTCGTCACGAGATTCACTTCGCGAGACACATGCGTTGGTTACGGTTCGCTCCAATCTTCGAGCACCAGACCGGTGACTCGGGAGAACTCGCGAATGTTATTGGTTACCAGTGTCACACCCAAACTCCGTGCGTGAGCGACAATCAGGTTGTCCAGCGGGGCAATGGGCAGGCCTCGCCGTTCCAGGTCCGATCGGATTTGGCCATACTCATCCGCTGCGTCCGCGTTGAATTCCACGTTTTTCAACGGAACGAGGAACGCATCGAGAGCGGCTTTATTCCTGGACGGATCATTGCTCTTGTCCGCGCCATAACGCAATTCGGCCAGCGTGACCGTCGAGACTCCGACGTCGCCCGCCTGATGCTGCCGCAGACGTTGAAGCACCAACTGCGACTTCTGCCGAATGACAAACACACACATGTTGGTGTCGAGCAGATACTTCACTCGAACATCGCCTCGCGCTGTTGTTCGGCGAGCTGAGCACGGTCTTGCATGAAATCGCCGGTGAACTGTTCCAGGCTTTCGGCCATGACCGCCCAAGGATCGGCGTCCTTCAGAAGTTGCTCATTCCACTAACGGCAATTAGTGATCCAGCTTGCCTTCGGCAAGCTAATAAAGTGGCCGCGGCACTCCGTGACGCGAAATCGAAATGCGGCCGAATCCGTGGCCGCGTCGCAGGAGCTGAATAAGTCCTACGGCTACTTGTGGTGGAACAACACGACGAACAAATGGCCCGGCGTCCTCGCCGACGCCCTCGCCGCGCTCGGCAAGTGGGACAACAACATCCTGGTCGTGCCCAGCCTCGACCTGATCGTCATTCGCCAATCAGACTTGGCCCCCGGCGATGGCCACAAGATCGCCGAGTACTTTCAAATGGCGTGCGAAGCGGTCGAGAAGCCGTAACGACGAAACGACAAACGGGCGGTCACTCGGCCGGAATGTAGTTGAGCGTGTAGTACCCAACATCATGCAACAACTGCAAGTCGTCCGACGAGCGGATGCCTGCCATGTGCAACTCGTGAACGTGGCCTTCTTGCAGGCCGTCGATGTAGAGGCGGACGCTGCGATTGTCGGCGGCGACTTCGGCTTGTGTGATCGTTGGCTTGGTGTGATCCACCTCCGGGCTGCCGTAGCTGGCTTGATAGATGTAGGCGTAGGTTTGCAATTCGTACGACGCAGCATCAGCGGCTGACTTGGCGTCGACTTCATGAGTGAATGTCAGTTCAAAGCCATTTGGCTTCGCACGCATCTCGTGGATCTCGAACGGGACTTTGCCAGTCCATGCCAATCGGTCAAGCGAATAGGGCTTGTTACCTCGCGAGCCCCAACCACGATTCGTGCCGCCGACGAACAAACCGTGGTCGGTCATCTTCAACGAGAGCGATCCAGAGCCGAAGCCGGCGCGAAAAGGAAAACACGCGCCTTGATAGTGTCCATTGACTTGTTCGAGAAAGACTCGCATGACGGTGCTGTGTGTCTGATCGCCGACAAAGAGTTGACCTTCGAAAGGACCGAACTTACCGCCAGTCGTATCACAAGCGATGCCGCTCGCTGATTGCCCCATCTTCTGATAGGGGAAGTAAACCGCCGGCGGTTCAAGCTCTGGGATTTTCTTGGCTTCCACCATCATGCGGCTTTCGCTTTGCGGCTCCTTCGGGCGAGAGCCGATGGCTCCATCGGTGATGTCGTACCACTTGTAGCCGCCGGGATGTCCTTGGAACGAGCCGGGCCTGAGATGTTTTAAGCTACACGTTCCATTCCAGGGCCCTTGGTTATCGGTATAGAACATGTCTCCCGCCTCGTTCATGGCAATGCCACCGGGCGAGCGAATACCACTGCACGTGGGCAGTAGTTTGCCGTCCGGTGTAATGCGAACGCACCATCCGCGATACGGAGCGTTGCTGTCGAACGAACCGGTCAGACAGAGCACGACCCAGATGTTTCCTTCCGCATCGGGAGGCGAAGCAAATGCGTACTCGTGATAGTCGCCTGTGATTTCCCAATCGTCGTTCACCGTCTCGAACAAGTCTGCCTTGCCGTCGCCATCTTCGTCCTTCAAGCGAGTCAACTCGCAACGCTGGATTGCGTAGAGCCAATCGCCGACCGCGTGAATGCCGAGCACCTCGTGCAAGCCTTTCGCGAACGGCGTCCAACGGACGTTGGTCGGCGGGTCTACGACCGGCTCATCAATCATGTAGATGTCACCGCGCCGCGTCGACACCGCCAGCTTGCCGTCCGGCATCAGCTCAATGCCACCTGCTTCGAGGTTTATGTGCGCGGGAATGTCGAAGGGAATGAGCCGATAGTAGTCCGCTTCCGTCGGCGTCTGGGCGAACCCAGGAACGACGTTGAGCGTGACGACGAGAGCGACAGCGAGGAGCGTGGCGTGAATCGTTCTTATCATTGCTTTAGATCTGTGTTCAGTGTGTGATGATTTGGATGCATGTTACCAAGCGTACTGTTGCGTGATGGTGCTGCCCGCGTTCGTGACTTGGACCGGGACGAGCAACTCGACCTTGGCAGCTGACTTGCGAAACTTCGACTCAGTGTCCAGTCGCACTCGCCAACTTCTGTCCACGACGTACCAGCCATCGTCGGCGGGTTCGATGGAGTCGCCAACTGCGGCGCGATACCACAAGTTCTCCACGGGCGCTGCGGAAACAAGCGTTAGTGTGCGTGTGATCGGAGTGAACTGTTCCTTCGACTCGGGAACAAGTGTGTCTTCGATATGCACTCCACCGATGTCGTACAGGAAAGTCGGGCGACGCGCTTCGCCGAGACGGTAGCCACGGAACTCATAGCCCAACTCTTTAGCGGTCTCCGTGGGCCAAGAAGTATCCGGATTGTCGAGCACTGCAAACGAAACACCTTGCGGCAGCTTTAAGATGTTATCGCCGAGCGGTGGCTGAAAGCCAGGACCGCGACCGATCCAATGCTTGG
>CAUJKL010000563.1 GCA_963204995.1 Planctomycetota bacterium
GGCCTGATGCCGTGGGGCCGCAAGCGACGACATTTGTTGCTCTCCGGCCGACCGATGTCGCGCCCAACACCAAGAGCATGTATCAGCTCACGGCGATGATGGAATTGGAGGAAGCCATCAAGCTCGCTTCCGATCTCAGGACCGACGAACCGCTGATCCCTGCTGATTGGCCGACCCGTGTTGCATTGGCACCCAAGGTTGGCGATCTGCTGCTGGCCACGAGCGCCAACAACTTCGAGGCGAAAGCTCATAACATGCTGAGCTACCTGCATCTGGACCGCGGGTCATTGGAAACTGCCGAGGGGCACATGGATAGCGCGGCAGCTGGAGGACTGAACGTTGTGGGCTATGCGGACCTTGGCGAGAAGTATGCTAACGCCGGACAGCATACGGACGCAGCACGTGCGTATGTAAAGGCCATGAAGTACAGTCCCCACAAAGTGGAGCCAGCGCGACGAGCCTGGGACAATCTACGCGACGCATGGCAGGAGCTGTGGTAGATGCAGTCATGCTCGACACCTTGGGGCGTCGCAATCGCAGCCGGGTATTTCCCCCACCCGGCTGCATTCGTTTCTCACGGGGCGTTCTTTGACAGATGTTCGGAGCAACGAATCTGTTTCCCGAGCACATGATTTCCTTGTGGAGGATTTACAACATGGCAAGATCAATCAGCAAGCTGCAAGTGAAGGATGTGATGAGCAAGCACGTCGTCGCGGTCAATCCAGGCGATTCGCTGCACGAAGCGTTGGACTTGATCTGCGAAAATCGAGTTTCGGCTCTTCCCGTCGTTGATGGTCACGGCCACTGCGTAGGCATTCTCACGACAAGCGATTTGATCGAGTTGACTCACGAACTGGATGACGAGTTGCGAAACCTGGGTCGTCTGAACGACAGCAAGCCCCAGTGGTTGATCGAGCAACTGGCGAAAGCCTTGGGATCGGAACGGGTCTCCGAGCAGATGACACCCGATGTTGCGGCGATTCGTCCAGAGGCAACGGTCGCCGAGGCTGCCGCCTCGATGCTCCGGAATCGAGTCCATCATTTGCCGGTGGTCGACGCGAACAACGTACTGCGAGGTATCGTCTCGACGATGGACATCCTAGGCGTTGTCGCAGAAGGTGTGGTAACCTAGCTGAACAAATCAGTTGTCTTCCCCCTCCACGCGACGAACCTGGCCATTCGATGAGCGAACCGAACGTACCCGACGACTTGGCGGAACGATATCAGCGGCTGCAGCGTTATGTTGGCTGGAACGACGACGATGTCAGTCGTGTACTCGAGGTTGCACCGCTCGTTCGCAGGTCGTTCGAGGAGTTGATCGAGGATTTCTACGCGACCATCGAGACGGAACCGCAAGCCGCCAAAGTCATCACCGGCGGTCGCGAGCAAGTCGCCCGCCTCAAAGGAACGCTTTGTCGCTGGCTGGAGGAAATGTTTCAAGGTCCGTGGTCAGACGATTACGCCGCTGCTCGCTGGCGCGTGGGTTGGCGGCACGTCGAGATTGGTTTGGGTTCGGTGTTTACGGCCGTTGCCTTCTCGCGACTGAGACATGGTTTGACGCGAGCCATCGAGCGGAAATGGTCTGGCGATCTAAGTGCGCTGCAGGAGACATTGCACTCCGTACATCGCTTGCTCGATCTCGAGTTGGCCCTGATTCAAGATGCGTACGAAGACGAGTATGTAGCGCGTCAGCGTCGCTCCGTAAAGCAACGAAGCGAGGCAGCTTTTCGCCATTTGGTCGAGGCAGCGGGGAGCATGATCGTCATCTTGCGATTGGATCAGACCATCGCCTACTTCAATCCCTACGCGGAAGAACTCACCGGTTATGCGGCCTCGGCAGTACACGGAAAACGCTATGTCGACTTGTTCCTGCCGGAGCGAGAGCGTTTAGGAGTCGTGGCGCAATTGGCGGCCAATCAAGCGGGCCAGCCGACCCTTGGTTATGAGAACGCCATTCGCTGCCGAGATGGTAGCGAGCGGAGTCTGGTTTGGAATGCCCAACGTCTCGATGACTTCGAGGGCACTCCAGCGATTCTCGCAGTGGGGCAAAACATTACGGATCGGAAAGTCGCCGAGGAACGGGCTCTGCAAAGCGAGCGGCTGGCCGCCATTGGCCAGACGGTCACGGGCTTGGCTCACGAAAGCCGCAACGCGTTTCAACGCAGCCAAGCCTGCCTCGAACTCTTGGCGCTCGAACTGGAAGACCGCCCGGCAGAACTGGAGCTTGTTTCGCGAATCCAACGGGCGCTCGACCACCTCCATCGCCTTTACGAGGAGGTGCGCGATTATGCCGCGCCGATCAAACTCGACCGTCAGCTGTGCGATTTGGCGCACCTTTGGCGAGACGCATGGTCCCATTTGGAAGTGAACCGAGCCGGGAAGGACGTCATACTCCAAGAGTCCGTTGAATGCGTCGATCTGGCTTCACATGTCGATTGGTTTGCCCTGGGGCAGGTGTTTCGTAACATCTTCGAGAACGCGATCGCAGCCTGTTCTGAGCCTGGAACCATCTGGGTGAACTGTAGTGAGGCGTCGCTGAATGGACAGCCTGCGATCTCGATCCAAATTCGAGATAGTGGCACGGGCATTCCGATCGATGCTCGCGGGCGAGTCTTCGACGCATTCTTTACGACGAAGACGAAGGGAACGGGACTTGGCATGGCGATTGCAAGACGTATCGTCGAAGCACACGGCGGTGCGATCGAACTAGGTAACCAGGACAAAGGTGCGGAGTTCGTGATCGTATTACCTCGCTCGTAGGATTTGAACTCATCTTTGGATTCCTGTCCGGTGGTTATTGCGCCTAGTGGGTCGCAGCAGGCACCCGTGACGGTGAGGAACGCGATGGAATTACGACTTCGCATAGCGGTTGCGGACGACGAGCCGGATATGCAGGAATATTTCGAGAAGATTCTGCCGCGTCTGGGGCACGAAGTTGTCTCGATTGCGGAGACTGGTCGGCAACTGGTCGAGCACTGTGAGGCTCTCAATCCGGACCTCGTCATCACGGATATCAAGATGCCGGACATGGACGGTATCGAAGCCGCCACCGCTATCTATCAAAGGCAAGCCATTCCCGTGATCTTGGTTTCGGCATTCCACGATCGTGAACTGATTGAGCGGGCCGAGAGCGATCACATCATGGCTTATCTCGTGAAGCCGATCAAGCAAGCCGATCTTGAACCAGCGATCGCGTTGGCTCGCAGAAGATTCGAGCAGTTTGAAGCCTTGCGGCGCGAAACTGTGGACATTAGGCAAGCTTTGGAAGATCGCAAGATCGTCGAGCGGGCGAAGGGCATATTGATGCAGCGGACTGGGTTGGACGAGCAAAGTGCGTTCACGCGATTGCAGCGACTTGCTAGCGACAAGAATCTACGCATGGCTGAAATTGCTCGCACAATCCTGCTCGCGGACGAAGCATTCGTGACCGTCCGCCCGAGCGACGTCAAAGTTCGGTAATTGCTGTTGACTAACAGAGACAGACGGTTAGATTGATTGTTCAAGTCGTTCACGACGGATGAGTTGATCAGGCGGATTTCGGCAGCAGTGTCCACGAGTTTTCTGACACGTGATTAAAACCCACTGCCAAAGATGTGCCTGCGACGCGCAAAACACCTGCGTCGCACGCGGCTAAGACGGCTGCTGGAAATAATGGAGTTTACGGTCACACCCAGCCTAAAAGGAGCCGACCATGGCAGCGTCTACGAATTCACGAATCGATTCCGTTCAAGACCAAGTGTCGCCAACGCTAAGCGATGTGGAACTGGAAGTCGAAAAGAAACTCCACTTTTCGCACCATGCAGGTTTACGACACATCGGCTATCGCATCGATGGCGGCACGGTCGTGTTACACGGTCGCGTCCCTTCGTATTACCTGAAGCAGTTGGCACAAGTGAAGGTCACCTGTGTTCCCGGCGTTGAACGCGTCGACAATCGCATCGAAGTTGCCGTGAACTAAGCGCGAACACTAAGCGCGTAAACTAAGTTCGAGTTTTGCTTTTTTGGACTGCGGTGACT
>CAUJKL010000564.1 GCA_963204995.1 Planctomycetota bacterium
AATTCAGGACGACCACGAATTGTGGTTCACGGTATTTTCCACCGGATCAGGAGTTCTGGGCCTCGTGGCTGCCGGATCGCGAGGCGTTGGCATTTGGTTGAGGGGTTGGTGAACAAAGTTTTTTGGCGAGCTTCTCACCACTTGGCGTGACTGATTGCCAGCTCAGTCGCGATCTCGCCTCGTACCGGTCGCGGGCCACTTCGGGTAACGCGATGGTTCGAGGAGGATGTTTGCCATGTCGGCATGCGGTTTGCTAAAATCGCACGTTCAGAAAGGAGGGCTTGATCTCATGTCGACTAAACAGCATACGGAGCGACACGATCTAGCGGCAGCCGAGTTGTTAGAGTACTGCCCCGAGTTGGATACACCGCAGCAAATTGTGGACAGCCTCGCAGTTGGGTTGACGCACTTGCGGAACATGCTCTTGGCTCGCACTCGCGATGACGTCAAGTGCAGGTATGGGACCGATTCGATGCTGGGCGTCTCGTTGTCGGACATCGAACGACAGGACCGTCTTGCTAAAGTCGAGATCGAATCGTACGCCTCCATCGTCATCACCGACGAGGTCATTCGAAACGGGTACGTTGGCGATCGTGCCGAATGGTTCTTAGATTGGATGTTTCATCTTCGGCTTGGCGATGGCTATAAGTCGGTCATGGACAAGCGAGTTGCGTACTACAAGAGTCTAACTGTTGAAGAACGTCGGTTGAAGTTTGTGTCGGTACTGCAGCGAGTGTTACCGGAGAGCGCCCGGACGCCACTCGTGCTTTTCCGGCTCTTTCCACGTTCAATTCGCATCCTCACGGCGGTCGCGTTTGGCGATCGGTTACGAGCAAACGAAATGCGCGCCGAGCAGATTGGCTTTCTACCGGGCATCGCGGACTGTCACGAGTGCCATGGTCGCGTACTCGATAACGAAGATAGCTGCCGCTGCTGTGGAAATCCCGTCTGGAACTTCACGTTTCTCCTTTCCGATTGAATCTCCTTTCGGCAGACGCTTTGGCGGCGACGCCTCAAGACGAGCGGATGAGCCGTTTTTGAATTCGCAGCGCGCCACAACGTCTAGCCTTCGTGGCAACAACCATCAAAGGCCTCTGGATTGATGGGTCGCGCCCAGTCGGGGAAGTCATTCCAATTGATGCGGGATCGATATTGAATCTGGTAAACCTCGGCGGGTGGAGCAAAACCTTGATTCATCCGCGCTATGGCGACCTCAGTCAACTCTTCTGGCGTCTTCCAATCATTGGGATCTGCTTGCGGGCTGGGACGAATCATTTTACTTCCTCAGTTTGATTGCCTGATTGATAAGGTGTGATGTCAACCTAACTTTAACCGCCGCTCAGAGATTGAAAACAGCAATCCATTCAATAGACATCATTGACAATGCCAATGCTCTTGCGGCAGAATCGGGTATCGGTACAACGCGTGTTCTCGTCCGCGATTCGAAGGAGGTGTGAGATGCGATACCAGCTGAATCGCATGCAACAATTACGGGGATTTGTTTACACGGCCCAAGCGAAAAGCATTACGAAGGCGGCCGAAAAACTCGACCTCAGTCAGCCCTCGGTCTCCCTTCAAATACAAGCTCTGGAACAAGAACTTGGCACGCAATTGTTCGAGCGTCGTGGGCCACGAATTCGATTGACGCGGGAAGGCGAGATTCTACTAGAGCTGGCTCGTCCTCTCGTAGAAGCGATCGAAGGGCTCGACGAAGCGTTCGAAATGCAACGCGACTCGATGACGTATGGGTCGGTGAGTATCGCGGCTGGTGGATCGACCTTGCAGTACATTTTGCCTCCGTACGTCAAGGCATTCGTTCGCGAGCACCCGCAAATCGATTTGCGTTTGCATAACGTCACGGGAAAGGCCGGCCTGGCGCTATTACGAGCGGGCGATGTCGACTTCGCCGTAGGCCCGATGCTGGACACGCCGTCCGACATTCGTTTCTATCCGATCATGACCTACCATCCTGTGTTGATCACCGCACGCGACCATCCTCTTACGCGGCGCAAGCGAATCACTCTCAAGGACATCGCCGAGTATCCGTTGATTCTGCCGCCACGCAGCCAGAGTACATACCGTTTCGTCGAAATGGTCTTTGCCGAGCACTCGTTACAGCACGAGGTAAAGTTAGAAGTGGGAGGCTATGACGTCATTGTGACCTATGTCGAATTGGGACTTGGGATCTCGATCGTAATGAGTCACTGCCTGACCGGAAAAGAAAAGCTGCACACCGTCGAGCTCGGCAAGTATTTCCCCAGTCGCAGCTATGGGCTGGTCGTTCGCAAAGGGCGCGTACTGCCGCCTGCGGCGCGGCTGTTCGTAGAAACTTCCTTTACGAACATCGATCTCGATCAGCACCTCCTTGGTCGGCCCGTTGCGGGTCGCAACAACGCGAGAGGCACTTCTTGAGAGCAATGCGACTAGCGACTATTTATCAAACTCATCGATGAAATTGTTGTCGAAGGGCCTCGAACGAGGACGCACCGTTGTTGTATAGGGAAGCTCCGTTGCAGCGAAGACGAGTGTGTTTAGTTGAGTGTCATGGCTACTTCGGAAAGTGCTGTTCCAGGAACGTCGTAACTCGTTGAGGACTCACGATGCCGACGACGTTATGTTCGAGGTCTAAGACCGGGACATGGCGAAACCCACACACCGCCGTGACCGCTAATGCAGCGGCTGAGGAGTCCGTCTGATAGACATAGACTGGGTTCTCTGTCATCAACTCGCGGAGTGGCCGATCTTTGACGTCGTCAAACTCCAAGGCCACTTTTTCAAGCACGTCACGATCCGAGAAGACCCCGACCAACTTGCCCGCTTCCGCCACCAGCAGACAAGCGACGTGCAATCCAGCCAGCTTCTTGACCGCTTCATGGACGGTCGCCTCGGGCGAAATGGTGACGAAGGGTTCGTGACATATCTCGCCCACGGTCTTCTCGGCGAGTGCTTCTTCGAGCGGGTCTTTATAAACCTTCGGGTCGTAGTTTTCCAGCGGATCGCGAAACGCGTCTGGGTCTCTCGGTGTGAGGTTAGACATCTCTAGGCTCCTTCTCGTTCGGCGGGATAGGGGTTGCCACCGATGCGTTGGACCATCACCTGGCCCTGAAAATGATCGGCTACGAATTCGATCAAACCTTTTTGGCCAGTCAGCCCGACTAATCGGTGCTCGTCATCGACCACGCAGATGAAACGCATGTTCTTTAATTGCATTGCTTCGAGTACATAAATGATCGGGTCGGTCGTGGTGACCCAGGGGCAAGGTTGCGTCATGTGCGTCTCGATGGAGTCGTTCGCCACCTGCAAGCCATCCTGAGCAAGCAACTGCGTCAGCTTGCTTTCTGTGAAAATGCCGATGGGTTTGCTCTCCTCGTCAACGACAATGGCACAGCCCAGCTTCTGTTCACGCATCCTGATGATCGCATCTCGAAGTGTTTCGTTGGGGCTGATCGTAACTGGTTTACGCAGGGTCAATCTGCTCACGGGTTCGCTTTGGATGTTTTGTTGAAGTCCCATAGCGACGCACCTCATATGGTTGGTGGTTGAGTTTGAGTTCCAGGCATGGAGTGCTGATGGCTCACCGGCGATCTCGCGCGAAGTCATGAGTTGCAGCTATCATGCCACAGCGGAAATTAACTCTCCCTTCGAACTCGGTCACTGTTGCCAGCGGAGATCGAACCGATTTCGCGACTTCCAACGAACGATGCGGAAAATTGCGCATCGCGCGCGGGGTGCGCGACAATACGCACGACTCACGCCAGCAGATGGAGTGCCCCTCACGAAGTTCCGGCGTCGGCATAGCCTTTGCTTTGCCAGTTGCAACAATCGCCAACGATCTTGGAGGGGGAGGTGCCGATGCTCAAGACGGAAGAATTGACTTTAATGGTCGTCGATGATGACGAGCGGTTCCGTGCCACAATGGTCGATCGCTTCCGGCGTCGGGGTTTCGACGTCCACGATGCTGGTGACATCGATTCGGCGTGGAGTCTTGCTCAGCGATGTGAGTTTGACGTTGTTGTCGTTGACATGGTAATGCCAGGCGGCTCGGGGTTGGACTTGCTCAAACTGTTTAATGAAAGTGACCTCGAATGCGAAGTCATCATGCTGACCGGTCAGGCCAGTATCGACTCGGCTGTTTCGGCAATGAAGTTGGGTGCTTTCGATTATCTGACCAAACCGTTCCCGCTGGCAGATCTTGAGAAGCTCATCGAGAAAGCCAAGCGACAACATGAATTGTCGAAAGAGAATCGGCAACTCAAGTCACTGCTGAAACGCACTCGGCCGGCGCGAACGATCGTCGGCCAATCGCCGGCCATGCGAGAGATCTATCGGCTTATCGAACGAGCCGGTCCGAGCGACAAGCCCATTCTCATTCAAGGAGAAAGTGGTACGGGCAAGGAGCTCGTCGCGTGGGCCTTGCATGAAAGCAGCAGCCGAGCAGATAGGCCCATGGTGGTCATCAATTGTGCGGCATTGCCGGAAGCTTTGTTGGAAAGCGAATTGTTCGGCCACGAGAAAGGAGCTTTCACGGGAGCAGATAAAGCCAAACCCGGCCTATTCGAAGTCGCGGATGGCGGCACGATCTTCATCGACGAGATCGGCGAAATGCCTCCGTCGGTGCAAGTGAAACTGCTTCGCGTGTTAGAAGACGGATCGCTACGACGAGTTGGCTCGATTCGTGAGCACCGCGTACACGCAAGACTGTTGGCGGCCACCAATCGAGACCTGGAACGGCAGGTCGCGTATGGCCACTTTCGAGAAGATCTGTTCTATCGCATCAATCTGATGTCGTTGGAACTGCCGCCGCTACGTGAACGCTCGGGCGACATTCGTTTGCTCGTGAACCACTACCTGCGAGATGGATGGGAAATTGAAGACACGGCCATGCAACTGTTGGAGAGCTATCCGTGGCCGGGCAATGTCCGGCAGTTAATCAATGTGATCGAGCGGGCTCAGATTCTCGCCGACGACAAGCTCATCCGCACGATCGATTTACCTCGTCAGGTTGTCAAGGAAACACCATTCGATCGTCCTCGCGTTTTACAAACGACCGACGAACTGGCCACGCTGGAACGCGCAAAGGTCTTGGAGGTGTTGCGCCGCGAAGAAGGCAACAAGACACGAGCAGCGAAAGCTCTCGGAATCGAACGGCGAAAGCTCTATCGCATGCTCGATAAATACGACATCCGTGAAGAAGAACTAGCGGCCCGAATGACCTGACGACGATTCCGCGCGAGGTGCGATCCCAGCGAGCTACCTACGCCGACCACGCGGCAAGGTGACGATGATTTCCGCCCCAGACCGAAAATCCGCGGCCACCACGACTTGGCCGCCGTGGGCTTCGACTAGCCGTTTCACGATCGCCATGCCCAAGCCAGTTCCGTTGGGTTTGGTCGTATAGAACTCGTCGAATATTCGTCGTCGTTGCTCGTCGTTGAGACCGGGCCCATTATCGCGGAGCGATATTCGAAGCGTCGGCTGGCCGAGATGTAATACTTCTGCGAAAGAGACGTCGATCTCGACCGGGTCACTGCACGCGGCAAGAGAGTTTTCAAAAATGTTGCGGAGCGTCTGTCGCATCGCGAATTCATCCACTTCGCATTGCAAGTCGATATTGCCGGCGTGTACCCGAAACCAAATTGTTCGGCCTTCGCGTTTGATGGCCAGCGTGGCCCACGTGTCATGCACGATGTTATCGAGATAGCAGATGCGTTGATCCAAACGCACGGGGGCAGCGAACTCTCGGACTTCTTCATACAGTTGAAACAAGTCATCTTGCGAATGGCGAATGCCGGCAATGTGTGCCATCAACTCGGGGCGATCGGCACCCAACTCGGCCAACTCATCAACGGATGCTTGGATTCGCTGCAACGCGTTACGGCTCTCATGGGACAGTCCCGCCATGGCCGCTCCGATCGAAGCCAATCGCTCGGCTTGGGCCAGCGTCTCCTCGGCACGTCGTCGTTCGGTCACGTCTTGCTGCACGGCAATCCAGTGCGTAATCTTTTCGGCTTCGTCTCGAACCGGGTCGAGTGCCAACTCGACCAGATACTCGCTACGGTCTTTGCGGTAATTGATCAGCTCGCAGGTGAACGATTGCCCCTGGGCCAGCTGCTTACGCATCTTCGCGAGCAGGTTGCGATCCGTGTTCGGGCCTTGCAAGATCCTCGGCGTCTTGCCGATGAGTTCGTCTTTCGCATAGCCGGTCATCCGCGAGAACGCTGGTGTGACATAGACGATGCGCGGCCCAGGTGCATCGAGCTCGGCGGTCGTAATGACGACCGAATGGCTGACATGCTCGACCGCAGCCTTAATCAGCTTCAGAATCTCGTCGCCCGACTGCAACGGAAGCGTTTTTTCGTGATCGATGAGAGTCATAGGCCAGGACCGAGCAGACGCTGGGCGAGAGTGAAAGGAACGCTCACGAAATGACTTCCCCAATTGTTCCTGGTTTTACGCCAATTAGCCCTCGGAATACCGTGAAACGAGGAAGTTATTTCGTGAGCGTTGCTTGGAACGACGAGTTGCCATCATAGCCCGGCTAGAGTGAGCGGTGAAGTCGCCGTATCCATCAGCGGTGGCGAATTAGTACCACGATCGACCTCCCTTTCACAACATACTTCGCCGACCGCAAGGCAGTTTTCTTACCCGGCTCGCAGAAATCGGCGGGACTCTTGCGACCGGTATCAACGACGCGTTGCCATTGCGTTGGATCGCCCTCATGGACCGTGAAGCTCAAATCTCGCTTGTCGGCGTTGATCATCACGTACAGATCATCGTCATTCTCGGAGGCACCGTCCAAGTAGTTTGCCAAGTGCCGCGACTCGATACCTAGTTCGCGCTTGGAGGACGTCGCGTGTCCGACTCTCGACTTGCGGCAACAAGCGAACCACCGCCATCCGCATAAACCGTTCCAACCTTGCGACTTTGAGATGTTCTTCTCACCTCTTGAGCGGCAAGTGAAATCTCCTCGAACAACCTCGGAACGCGGCACACCGATTGCATCGCCCTAGCTAATAGTGCATATCCGAAAGTAATCGAAAGCCCGTTCGAGCGTCGGGATGTATGTCGTTCTGGCACAGGGCTGGCTGGCTTTTTCAAAGTCGCCTTTTGAGGCACAGGAGAGGACAAGTGACGGAAGCGGCAATCAGGCAAGTACTCGAAAAGACACGTGTGTTCGCTGAACGACAACGATTGCTCAAGAAACTGTGGCGTGCCCAATGCGAGGCGACGGTGCAATCGAAGGATGTGAAACCAGAGGACGCCCGCGTCTCCCGCGTATGAGTCTGTGAAATGGGCGGTCGAACGAAACGCTGCGGTTGCTGAAGGTCTTTTTCTCCCAAAACGGCCCGGCAGGGATGGTTCGGCTGCGCTTTGCCAATACGACAAACTTCCAATCAATCACTCTCATTTGGAATTGAACTCACATGCTGACCGCAGAACACCCCAAGCACGCTCGTCACTCGCCAGCGGATATCGCGGCTAAAAGCTTTCGCGATAGCTCGTATCAAGCAATAAGAGGCTTAAGTTGCAGCTTTCGCGACGGTGTGTTGACGATTGAAGGTCACCTCCCGAACTTCCACTTGAATCAGCTCGCGTTGACTGCGGTGCAGGACATCGAAGGCGTGCAGCGTATTGAAAACAAAGTCGAAGTTGCACGATAATGTCCCCTGTACGGGAAAGTGCGTAAGTGCCGTTCCGGTTGTCTTTGCGGTAAGCGTGGTCATGCCAGCAATAGATCGCCATCGGAGTATCCACGCAATTCGTTCAAATGAAATTAGTCAGGGAGTCAGTAAGCTATGAGTGATACGAATATCCTAGAAATGCTTCGAGCCGTGGAATTCTTTCACGGTATCGGAGACAAACACTTGGCAAAGTTGGCGAAGATCGCAAAACTCGTGGAGTTTCCGGCAAACACCAATATTTTTCGCGAGCACGATACCGCCAAAGAAATGTATTTGATCATCAGCGGCCAGGTCTCGCTGATCATCTGCGAGCGGCGCGTCGGCTGTCGCCAACTCATGGAAGTGGGTGATGGCGAACTGATTGGCTGGTCGCCCTTGGTTTCACGCCCTCGCTTGTCCGACACCGCGCGGACTCTGACTGCGACAAAGGCGATCGCCTTCGATGGCGAGCAAGCACTCGAATTCTGTCGCCAAGATCCGCAATTCGGTTTCGAGTTCATGTGCCGTGTGGCCCAAGTACTTTCACAAAGGCTGAGTGCCACTCGCATGAAGCTCTTGGAAATGAGCGGTTTCCAACTGCCAGATGTCCGGTTGGAATCAGATTGATTCCGGATGGCGACGAGTCTGATTTCTTCGATCGATAGCGTGCATATCTGCGCGGTCGCGGCGCGCTTCGCTCAGTCTTCGTTTGTACCTTGCTCATCGCGCGTAATGCATGACCGTGCCACGTTCAATGATCGACCATGAACCACTCCCTAGGAACAGTCCCGCAACAAACTCGGTACGACGCCATTGGCACAACTTCTACGGCCCCGACCCACCTTCGGCGTGTGCCCGGTCGGTACGACCACTGCCGGGGCTGTAAAGCCTCGGAATCGAATGAAAATCAGCCCCAGAGCCCCGACGGGGCGACACAGCGCACCTGCGGGTCTACTGTGTCGCCCCGCTGGGGCTTAAGCCAAGTTGGATGAACATACCGGGGCTTTACAGCCCCGGCAGGGGTTGTGTCAGCCCTATCGGGCTTGTCAGAGCAATCACGAAGTTACTGTTTAGGGCCGTCGCACATATCGGGAATCTATATCGAGACTGTTCCCTAATGGTATGAGACTTGCGTCTGTACCCTCCCAACGAAGTTAAGTTCCGCGACGTTTTTCAGGAGGAAGTTGAGATGACGCGTGAAGTGGTGGTGTTAAGTGGTGTGCGAACTCCCATCGGCGGGTATGGCGGAAGTTTGAAGGACTCGCCGCCGAGTGTGTTGGCGGCAAAATGCGTCATAGAGGCTGTCAAGCGATCTGGTATCAAACCAGCCGATGTTGGGCACGTTGTGTGAAGCAACTTCATTCAA
>CAUJKL010000565.1 GCA_963204995.1 Planctomycetota bacterium
CCGAGACTTCATAACCCGTCTCGGTTTCGGCAAAGTTCACACTGGGGACGAAGACACTGCCGGACGACGCATCATCAAAGAAGCCGCCAGCAAAACGGCCCATCTCCTTGCGGAAATCGTCCAACAACGCTGGTGTCCAACGATAACTGGAAATTGTGTTTGTCATGGCATCTTTCTCCAATCTACATCCCGTAACTTGAGACGGCCAACAACGCGCGGGGACATTCGCAACATCGTGGCATGAACTTCGTTCAATTACTGAATTCGTAATTTCAAAGTTGCAAAATGCGTGCCAATGTGAACCGACGCGCGGTGACGCAGCGACAAGCACTTGTCTTTGCTGGGATTAGCACGACGAGTGGGAATGTGTGCGCGCAGCGGGCCTGGCGATTCACTGTGTCAAAGTGGCAGACGCGAGTCGCCGAACGGAAATCGGAGTGTCGAAAGCTACTTCGGCATCCAATCCGGTTTTTCCAGAATCTCGAACAGGTTGCTGAACTGGTCGGTCCAAGGCCGAATCGCTTTGTAGCTGCCTGGCTCGACAACTTCGCTGCTTTCGAGAACGTCGAAGTCGTTCAAGAAGCTTTCATTGCGAGTCAGCAGCAACCAGTCGGAGCCAGCTTTCCCGGCGGAGCCATCGTCCTCGGTCTCGACGCGGAGCAACGTGAACTGGAAGTGTTCCGCCATCCCACCGACGACCGGCGTTAGATCCAAGTGGCGATTGCTGATATGAACGGCAATCACACCGTCAGCGTTCAAATGACGCAGGTACTCGGCGAACGCTTCGCGAGTGAGCAGATGGGCCGGAATCGCGTCGCCGCTGAACGCGTCCAAGGCGATGATGTCGTAATGCTGTGGTTCCTGACGTTCCAGCGAGATTCTCGCATCGCCAAGTTCGATACTGACGCCAGCCCCACGATCTTGGGCGTCGCTGAGGTAAGTAAACTGGGTCGTCGCGAACAGGCGTACGTTGGGGTTAATCTCGTAGAAACAGTAGTAATCTCCTGCCTGCGCATACGCCGCGATCGTGCCCGTGCCGAGTCCCACCGTCGCGACGCGTTTGGCATCGGGACTGGGAAAGTGTCGTAGCGTTAGGCCGATTCCGCTCTGCTCATCGTAATACGTCGTTGGGTTCTGGCTGAGTTCCTCGTCCACGAACTGCGAACCATGCAGAATGCGACCGTTGAGCAATTCGCGGATATGCAGCAGCGGATCGTCGGCATCGTCTTCGTCGACGGACAACATGCCATAGAAGTTACGCTGCGAGATCACCGCGTCGCTGGAGAACGTGACGAACTGGGCTCGGACGACGACGAGCAGCAAGCCAAAGCAAATCGCAAATGCCACGCACTGCTTCCAGAATCGATTCAAGATCCAGGCGTTCCAGAACTGATCGGATAACACTCCCACCGCGAGCATGAACGCCAGAACTAATCCAATTCCCAACTCGACGAAGTTAGAGAATATCTGTGGACAAACCAGTGCCACGAACAGTCCGCCGAGCGCTCCTCCCGCCGAGACCATGAGATAAAACGACGTCAAGTATCGTGGAGCTGGCTTGCAGCGAACCATCTCGCCGTGACAAACCATGCAGATCAGAAACAGAACTCCCAGATAAACAGCAGCTTCGACGACGATATCCGAGATGAGATCGTCAAACTTCAACGTCACGCCGAGTTTCAACAACAATGCCGAGACCTTCGTCTTCGCAAGCACTGAATCAACTTGGTCCCCGAGCATCACGAGGCACAAACCGAAAGTCGCCAGAGCGGTAACCACCGCAAACAAGGTGCGACGATACCAGCGCGGATGATCGAAGCAGATGATGAACGAGATTAGGTACAGACTCAGCGGAGCGATCCAAAAGAAGGGCACAACGGCGACGTCCTGGCACAAATGGTTCGTGATCGCCAACAACATCATCGAAGCAATCGCTGGCAACAGCAGCCACGCCGTGCGCTGGTCCAGCGTGGGAGGGCCGTCGAAAGACATCTCGTCAGACTCTTGGGTTGATTCGGGCGACGTCGCGTTCGACGTATACCGGCCGGCGACGACGGCTAGGCCGGAGCAGAGCACCGCGTATATTGCAAAGCCAGCTGACCACGACCAGCCTTGCGCGCTTGTCGTCAGTGTCGGCTCGACGAAGAACGGATAGGTCAGCAATGCGCCCAGCGATCCAATGTTGGACAGCGCGTATAGACGATAGGGCGATTGGCCGGGATAGAACCTCGAGTACCAGGCTTGAACGAGCGGCCCCGTCGAGGACAGGATGAAGTAAGGAAAGCCGACATTAGCCGCCAACAGCAAGAGAATGCGGATCGTGGGCTGAGTGCCGTCCAGCGGCTTCCAACCGGCGTCCGGCATGATCGGCAAACTTAGCGCGGCGATCACCAGAATCGCGACATGAATGATCGTCTGTCGCTTGATGTTTCGCGACGAGATCAAAAAGTGTGAGTAAGCATATCCGCCCAGCAGCAACACCTGAAAGAACAACATGCAAGTCGTCCAGACCGCTGGCCCGCCGCCGAACCAAGGCAGAATCATCTTGCTGATGATCGGTTGGACTTGAAAGAGAAGAAACGCGCCAAGAAAGATTGTGGCCGCGCTCCACCAAGCAAAACGAGAGGAAGAAGAGGTTTGCATGCCGAGCGCCGGTGCTTGTTCTGAGTCCATCGTCACCGACGTCGGTAACGCAAATTGCCAGCTACCAGGATAATCCAGCCGCTGTGGAGTTCGATACTGGGGGGAATACGATCCTGGAGTGGCGTGCAGCCTTCGCCAGAACAGTCTATCCGCCACGGCGGTGGGACGGTAAGTTAAGCTCTGCTAAAGAATCCTCGATGGGTGGGAGAAATGTCGAACATGGTTTGCCGCGGTGTCCGAGGTGCGACGACAGTAGAATCGAATTCGCGCGAAGCGATTTTAGAGGAGACGCGGAAGCTGCTCGCGCTGATGATCCGCTTTAACGATATCGCCTCAGAGGACGTGGCGAGTGCGACTTTTACGCTGACACGCGATCTCGATGCAGAATTTCCGGCACTCGCCGCGCGGCAACTCGGCTGGCGCGACGTGCCACTGCTTTGCTCGTACGAAGTAAATGTTCCGGGCTCGCTACAAAAGTGCATCCGGATTCTTGTTCACTGGAACACCGAGAAGACACAACAGCAGATCACTCACGTTTACCTGGGTGGTGCCCAAAAGTTGCGTCCGGATTTGGCGGTGCTCCCGCCAGTTGATCTGGCCGAATTGGAAGCGTGGATTGCCAAACACATCTCGCACGGTAGTTGAGTCTATGGAGTGCTGTGACTTGTCACAGCTTTCCCATTTTTGAACGCCGGGCTTTTGGCTCGAAAGTCGCTGCGCGACAGAAAATGCCAAAGCGGTGACAAGTCACCGCACTCCATAACAACCTCGAGCGACTCAAAACTCTCTCGCCGAGCGGGGCACGCGACGCGCGAGGTTTTCTGGTCCGATATAAAGCGAATCTTTGGGCATGGCGGCTTGAAGTTGCTCGTAGCGCTGCGTGAGAGCCTTGTACCGATCGATGTGATAGGGATGCGTTAGCAGGAAAGATGGGAGCCCCGGCTTGACTCCGCGATCACGCTCGTGCATGCGTAGGAAGAGCTTGGCCATCTCGCGTGGATCGTAACCGAGTTCGTAGGCCCAGGTCGCGCCGTCATCGTCGGCTTCGGACTCTTCTTCCGGGCGGAACGGTTTGCTGAAACTTCGCATCAGCATTGGGCCGTTGCGAAAAAATTGATCGGGTGAAAATCCGTTAGCACCACTGAACGTGTTCTGCATCAGTTTCATTCGCTTGGCGTCATACAACTGGTGACCGTGATCGAGATGCGACAACTCGTGTCCAATGACTCCAACCAAAGCAGCTTCGTTCTCGGCGAAGTTCAACAGGCCTCGATAAAAGATCAAAGTGCCGCCCGGAAATGAACGGGCATCCGTTTCGTCCGAGTCGGCGACGTAGACTTGAATCGCCTTGTAGCGTGCTGCGTGCTCCATCTTCGGCCGGACCTGGGCGATGAGTTTTCGAAGGTATTCGACGTCGTCGCCTCGGGTGATGACTTTGATTCCTTGGCGACGCAATTCGGCAAGATATTCACGGCTGGCTCGTTCGCCGATCTGCGATTCGTCGCGCACCGCGATTTCGATCTTGTCCAACTCCGCTCGGTCCTCAGCCGGCGCAGCTCCGAAAAACTGCTCGAACATCTTTTGCGGGTCGGAGAACGGAAAGGGCGGTTGCTGTCCTGTCGATGACGCTGGCGCGGCGACGATTACAACAGTGACGAAGAAACACACCGCCAGCGATCGGACGCAACGTTTATTCGTAACTAAAGCGAGCATTCAAGTTTCTTTTCTCGGCGTCTACCAGTGCCTTGCCAGAATGTCGTTGGCCCACTTGCCAATTCAGTCTAATCGTTCCAAGAGAGCGGCACGCATCCCCTGAATCCGCTCAAGATCAATTCCCGGCGGCTCACGTTCGAGCAGCCAATCGAAGTCGTCGATTGCCGCAGCGTAGCGGTTCCCGAACGCTCGCAGCCCGGCTCGCTGCTGCCGGTATTCCGCAGAATCTGGCTCGATGGCGACGAGCGCTTCGAGATACCGCAACAACGCTTCACCGTCCGTCTTCGCTTCGGCCAAGCCGCCAAGATTGCGAACCATTCGTATCAGGATGTCACGCTTGGGAGTTGCTTCCAGATCCGCTTCGGTCAACGCTCGATTCGCATGCAGCCGGACCAACGCGGCCGCATCGTCTTTTGAAAGAAGTTTCCCGCGCTCGAAGACATCGACCAGCTGATCCTCGTTGCCTGGGCGAACGTGCTTGACAACAAAGTGGCCGGGCAGCCCAACGCCTTGAATGTCGAGCCCCACGCGCTGGCCGAGCTCCATGTAGAGGACCGAGAGCGTGACCGGAATTCCTTCGCGATCGTCGATCACTCGATTCATATAGCTGTTCGCGCGGTGATAGTATTCGTCGCTGCGGCTGCCGTGGAATCCGTTCTCTACATAAAAGTACTCGTTCAATTTAGCGAACTTCGCCGCATCATCGGCATCTTCGGCGAACGACCGCTTGATCTCCTCGGCCATTTGATCGACTTGAGCCAAGTAGGCATCGACTTCGATATCGAGTTCATCCAACTTGGCGACCAGCAACGCACCTCGCAGCAAATCGAAATCGCCGTCCTCTGCATTCACCAGTTCCGCCAACTTCTTTGCGACTCCTTGAACGCGAACATCTTGTGCCGTCTTGCGAAGCTCCTCGGCTCGGCGCACCAGCTCGTCCGCCCGCCTGCCGAGCAGCGAAGCGGAAGCCTCGGCCTTCTCCAGCAGCGGAGCAATGTCAGCGGGCCGCAAAGTAGGCAAGGCGGGCAACTCGTCGATCAAGGCCGCGAAACGAGCCAGTTCGTCACCGCCAAGTTGCGTCTCGGCCAGCTTGTCGGCGAAACGAAACTGCTTGAATTCGGCTTCCGTTTGTCGAAACTTCGCCAACCCGATCTTGCCGGAAGTGTACGTCCGGTCGTGCGATTCCATGACCAATTGCTCGTTGACGAAACATTGCAACTTGTCCGGTTCGATGCGGACCTTCAATTGATTCCACTCGCCTGGCCGATAGTGTGGCGTGTCGACGTCTTGCAGGATCTGCCACGTGAAGACGGTTGGTCCGTTGAAACAAGTTAACCGCAGCTTGCCGTTCGTCGGGTAGAAACCATAGTGCTTATCACCGCCATCGGCGTGAAAGATCAGCCCAGCCGCGCCAGCTTCGTCATCGAGTTTGACGTTGACAGCCAACTCGAAGGGCGGCTTCGGTGCTTCGGCGGTCGAAATGCAAAGCGAACGGCCCCCGAAACCGGTTCCCTGTCCGGTCACAAAGATCTTTCCAGCTCGTTGCCGCCAGCGAGCGCCCAGCAGCGGCGTCCATTGATGCTCGTCGATTGCTCCAATCGTGGCCCAACGCGATAAAGAAATAGGGTTCGGCTCCTTGAGCAGCAGTTGCAAATGCTTCGCGTCGACTGCAAACCCGACATTGTCCTCGCGGAGCGACTTCATGTTCACAACGCCGTGAACGCGGCCTTGCATGTCAACCACCGGTCCGCCGCTAT
>CAUJKL010000566.1 GCA_963204995.1 Planctomycetota bacterium
TTACGGAAAAGAGTACGAAATCGACCTCACGAAGCTGGATGACAAGTACAACGACAAACTAGTCTACAAGAAGATCAATAGCGATAGTGACAATGGGACGCATGTCGTCGTGCGGCCGGTCAGCAATGAAGTCAATCCCGATGGCTTGCTGCCTCCGACGTTCTTTTCGCCCAAAGCCTATGCCGCCGCCGGAGACACACTGGACTTTGATACGCTGACGACCAACTCCGACCTTGAACCGCTGGTTTCCAACGTCCGGTACGATAAGGCAAGCGGCGAGTATCGGGCCGACTTGCAAGTCCGCAACAACGGCGTGCCGACCGGCCGCAACGTGGCCCTCGAACTGACAGGTTTGCCCGACAACGTCTCGCTCCGCAATGCTTCGGGAATCAGCCCTGGTGGCAATCCTTACCTGTCGTTGCACGATGCGATTCCGTCGGGGGGCCTGGGCCACGGAGCGACCAGCGCTGCGGTCGAAGTGACGCTGGATGTAATGAACCAGGCGAGATTCTCCTGGGCGGTCGGTCTCTGGTCGGGAGCAGCCAACCAAGGGCCAGAGTTTGATCCAATCGATCCGATCACGATCACTCCGGGCCAGTTCAAGAACGTCACGCTGACCGCGACCGACCCGGATGGCGATGCGGTCAGCTTCGCGTTGAAGCCGGCCGACGAGCTGCCGTCGCTAACGTTTAACAGCAAGGGCTCGATTCTCCTCTCACCGACTCCCAATCAACTCGGTAGCTTCACGTTCGACGTGCTGGCCTCCGACGGAGCATTGACGTCGACTCAGACGATTTCGGTGGACGTAGTGGCCGATCCGATCACGATGACACGCGTCTCCGGCCAGGTGCTCGATACCGACGGCACGCCGCTGGCCGATGTGCCAATCGAAGTCGGCAGGTTCCAAACGACAACGGTCGCCGATGGTTCGTTCACATTGGAACTCCCTTCGTTCACGGTGCCGACCGACGAGTTCGACATCCCGATACCGGTAGGGGATCCGCAATTCGACCCGCTGTCCGAAGGGCGCAAGACGATTCTATTGTTCCGCGCGGGCTACGACACTAGTACCGGCACGTCGACAAGCAATCCGCGTCAGCATCAAAACCTGGTTAGTACGTTCCTGGACGCCAGCGTCGTGTATGGCTCGGATGCAACGCGGGCGGCGGCGCTGCGGACCAATGATGGCTCGGGCAAGCTGAAGACCAGTTCTGGCGACTTGTTGCCGCTGAATGACGACACCCATTTTCCGGATGGGCCGCTGGAGAACCAGAACGATTCGCATGCCGAACCGGCCACGCTGTTTGTGGCGGGCGACGTACGGGCTAACGACAACCCGGCGCTGCTGAGTCTGCAGACGCTGCTGGTCCGCGAGCACAATCGCAAGGCCGAAGAGTTGAAAGCGGCCGATTCGCACCTGACCGGCGACGAGATTTACCAGCAAGCTCGGCGTTGGGTCGAAGCGTTGATGCAGCACGTCACCTACGACGAGTTTTTGCCGCTGCTATTGGGCGACGATGCCTTGCCGGCCTATAGCGGCTACGACTCGACGGTCGATCCACGGATCAGTTCGCTGTTCTCGGTGGCCGCTTTCCGGTTCGGGCACAGCACGAGTCTGCCGGAGTTACCTCGTTTGGACGACAGCGGTGTTTCGCTTCCAGGCGGGCCGTTGTCGCTGCGCGATGCGTTCTTCAATCCCGAGCCGATTACCAACGACGGCATCGAACCGTACCTGCGAGGAATGGCGGTGCAGCAAATTGCCGAGATCGATCCGCAGATAATCGACGACCTGCGGAACTTCCTGTTCGGCCCGCCCGGTGCCGGTGGATTGGATCTGGGAGCGATCGACATCCAGCGCGGCCGCGATATGGGCTTGCCCAGCTACAACCAGACTCGCCGTGATTTCGGTCTCGCGGCGGCCGCCACGTTTGCCGACATCACGTCCGACACCGACCTGCAAAACGCACTGGCCTCGGTTTACTCGTCCGTTGAGGACGTCGACTTGTTCGTGGGCGGGTTGACCGAGGATCATAAGCCCGGGTCGATGGTCGGCGAGACGTTCTGGACGATCCTCCAAGACCAGTTCCAGCGTCTGCGTGACGGCGATCGTTTCTGGTATGAGAACAGCCAATTCACGGCTGGCGAATTGGACGAGATTCGCAATACGTCTTTGGCAGACTTGATCCTCCGCGACACCAGCATCACCTCGCTGCCGAGCAATATCTTCACGGTGGGCGCTGCGCCGGCCACGCCGGTTCCGGGCGGCGATGCCGCCGCACAGGTTCCGACTGAATTCCGCTCGTTGGACGGCGGCAATAACAACCCGGACGATGCGGCGTTGGGCCAGCTTGGCGGCGATTTGCTGGTTAACTATACGCCCGGCTATGCGGACGGGATCGGCACGCCTGGCGGCGCGGGACTTCCGGGTGCGCGCGCGATCAGCAACGCGCTGTTCGCGCAGACGACCAATCAACTCAACAGCCGTGGCGCGACGAACCTGCTGGCCATCTGGGGCCAGCTTGTTGCCCACGACACGGGTCTGACTCCCGGCGGCACGGACAACACGATCAAAGTCCACGGCGATTCACTGACCGGCGACGACGCTTATCCGTTTGTGGCTGAGCGTCTCCCCTTGTTGCTCGACCATCCGGCGTACGTCGGCGGCGACAATGTCATCCTGCGTCCGATTTATTTACCGCAACTGGAGGTTGCCGGTGGAACGACGATCGATCCCAATCAAGACACCATGGTCGAGCAAGAAGTGGCACCAGGGGAAATGGCGAGCATCGAGGTCGCCGCCGGCACGCTGGAAAACCGGAACGGCACCATGTTCGACGGCACGCTGAGCATCACCGAAGTGCCGCCGACACTTACTCCGGCTTCGTTGCCAGACAACTTGCGACCAGATCTCGTTGTTACAATCCAACCGGCGGACATGGTGTTCACAACGCCCGCACCGCTGACCCTGCCAAACCGCGCTGGATACGAGCCAGGCACAGAGCTTGATCTATGGTCGATCAATCCGATCACCGGTCGATTCGACAAGGTCGGGAAGGGACGCGTGAGCTCGGATGGCACGCAAATCGAGACAATCGAAGGCGGCGTCCGAAACAGCAGTTGGCACTTTGTGGTGCCGCCGGAGAGGAGCAAGGATCCGAGTAAGGACTCGCGGAACAAGAAGGATGGGCAGAACAAATGCGCGACGAATTCACCCCAGATCGCGTCCACCTGTGAACTTCACAGCGGTGCGGTTCAGGAAAGCCATGCATTGGTCTCCTACCAGTCACAGGGTGTCTCGCGGCAACTACAGTTAAGCTACGATTCCCTGCGGGCCGATCCTCGTCCGATAGTGCATTTTGGATTCGACAATATCTTTCAAAACCTGGACCGCACGGTTGTCGCCAAATTGTTGGTTGACAACGCCGCGATAGTGTATCAGGTGCCCGGATACACGCTCCGCACTCAGCAGAGCACGGATTTTCACGACCAGTCCTACACTGCCCATTTCTTTGGGGCTCACGCCGGTGGCGGTCCAATTACGGATGCTCAGGATACGTTCGAAGCCAACTTCAGCGCCACCGCAGGACAGACATTGGCATTGAACGCGTTGGAGTTCGATGGAAACGATCCGCAGAGTGTCACCGTTCGTGTCGAAGCTCCCGATGGGACGAGCGTTCTCGACGCCGATGTAACGGCGTTTAGCGCGCAACAGACCTTTGCGATTCTGCAGACGGGAACATATAAACTCAAGCTGTATGCCGGCGAGATCCTTCCCGACGATAGCGAAACTATCCGCTTTCGACTCCAGGACATCTCCGACTTCAGATTGAAAGGGGGTGAGCACTTCTGGTCAATTCCGGCTGATGGCGGGACGGTCGACGCCGCCATTCAGGCCGATCTACGTTCGCTTCCGACCGGTTTCTAC
>CAUJKL010000567.1 GCA_963204995.1 Planctomycetota bacterium
GGTACGCAACAAGTCACCGCGACGATCATCGATGACGACGCGCCACCCAACGTCACGTTGAGTGTCGCTCCCGCAACAATTTTGGAAGCGTCCGGCACGTCCACGGTCACGGCGACGTTATCCGCCGTGTCGGGTTTAGACGTCACCGTCGCTCTAGCCTTCACCGGCACGGCCACGAACTTGAGCGACTACACCCGCTCCGGCACGCAGATCGTGATCCCGGCTGGAAGCACGACCGGCACGGTCACGTTGACCACCGTGGAGGACACGTTGGTGGAGGGTAACGAGACGGTGATCGTCGACATTAGTGACGTCACCAACGGCACCGAGTCGGGGATACAACAAGTCACCGCTACAATCACGGATGGGGCGATTTCGTCTGGCACATTGCAGGTGACTTCGTTCACGGCAACTTCGAGTGGATTCGTCGTGCAATTCAACCGTGATCTCAATGCCAGCCCGCTCAATGTTTACGACACGGAGGCGGGTACGTTGGGTGCGGCGGACGTGGTGTTGCAAGGCGCGGTGGTTGGTGTCGTGCGTGGCTCGGTCGTCGTGGACTCGGGTTTGCGGAAGATCAGTTTTCTGAAAACCGGTGGGCCATTGGCTGCTGATACTTACACCGTGACCCTACGTAGCGCGTCCGATGGGTTCGTCGACACCACTGGCAGCCAGTTGGATGGAGACACCAACGGCGCGGCTGGCGGGAATTACAACACGAACTTCGTCGTGGCTGCGTCCTCGGCGGTTGTCGTGAGCATACCGGATTTTGCACGCGGGTTTGGTCAAGCGGTCAATGTTCCGGCGACTGGAACCGGGATTCCGCTGACGCTCAGCAACGCGACCGGAGTGTTGTCGGTTGATCTCGATGTGTTGTTCAATCCCAGCCTGCTGACCATCACGGGGGCCAGTGTGCCAACTGGTGTATCAGGGACGGTGACACTTAATAATTTGACTCCCGGTGTCGCCCGACTCTCCTACAGTACGTCGACGGCATTGAGTGCTGGGGCGATCACGTTCGTGAACTTGACGGCACAAGTACCTGATACGGCTCCCTATGCAGCCAAGCATGTCCTCGATATTTCCAACCTGAGAATCAACGAGGGGGGGATCGTCGGGCAAGATGACGACGGCATCCACGTGGCCGCATTCGTGGGAGACACCACGGGGAATCAAGGCTACAGCGGACTCGACGCCGCGCTGATCTCGCGCGTCGTCGTGTCGCTGGACAGCGGATTCAGCGCCTATCAGTTAGCCGATCCGGCGATCATCGCCGACGTGACGGCCAACGGCACCTTAAGTGGCCTCGACGCAAGTTTCGTCTCGCAAAGAGTCGTCGGTCTGACGGTCGACAAGATCCCAACCCTTCCGTCCGGCGTTACTCCAGCGCCCGCGGCCGGCGGCCCCGATCCCAAACTAAGTATTCCACAGAATTTGAGTGTTGCGGCAGGCGACACGGTGACGGTTCCGATCGTACTTGATGTCACGGAACCGGCCGGCATTTCTCTGCTCTCTGCAGATTATGCAGTCACTTTCGATCCGGCGCGATTCAGCGTATCCAACGTCCGATTGGGGACGGCGATCACCGGTTTCTCGATCACATCCAATCCGAATAATGTGGCTGGGACGCTTGCGATTTCGACCTTTTCCAATGGCGCGGCATTGGCATTGCCGAACGGCTTCTCCGGGAATGCGATTCTGATGGATTTCACGGCCAAGGCCGGTGCCGCTTCCGGCGCTTCGCCGGTCGACCTGAAACAAACAATGAACGGCACCGCAACCGCATTGAACGAGGGACAGTTGACATTAATCCCGGCTCCGACGAATAGCTCGAATGACAGTGTGGATGGCCTCGTGACGATTCTCGACATCGATTTGCCAACCGTAACGCTGTCAGTGGATCAGGCCAACATTGGGGAAGTAAGTGGCGTGGCCACGATCACCGCGACGCTCTCTGCTGCGGCCAATCTGCCGGTTACGGTCCTGCTGGGCTTTAGTGGCACGGCCACGCTAACGGATGACTACACGCTTAGCAGTACGCAAATCGTGATTCCGGCTGATACCACGAGCGGTTCGGTGAAGGTCACGGCGGCGCAAGATTCGCTCGTTGAAGGAAACGAAACGATTATCGTCGACATCACCAGCGTCACCAACGGCAGCGAATTGGGAACGCAGTCGGTGACGACCACGATCACCGACAACGGCCTGCCGACCAACATCGCTCTGTCCGCCAGTACAGTCGTGGAGAATGCGACCGGTGCGACGATCGGCGAAGTGACAGTCATTGATCCAGACGTGAACGACACGCACACCGTTGTCGTCAGCGATAACCGCTTCGAGATCGCGACCGGACAGTTGAAGTTAAAGGCCGGTCAGAGCCTGAACTTCGAAGTCGAGCCCAGTATCGACCTGAACATCACAGCCACGGATGCGGGCGGCTTGAATCTTACTAAGCCGTTCACGATCACAGTGACCAACGTCAACGAAGTGCCCACTGCCATAATCTTGACGAATGCTGAGGCCCAGGAGAACACGCCTGGAGTCGTCATTGGGCAACTCGCGGTGACCGACGAGGATGTGGGTGATGCGCACAGCCTCACTGTGATGCATGACGATTTCGAATTGGACGGAGCCGTGCTGCGTCTCAAGGAAGGGAGAAGTTTTCGTTATGACGAAAACGACTCAACGATCATCGTTCCGGTCAAGGCGGTTGATGCGGGCGGCTTGAGCTACACCGAGCAGATTGCCATTGTCGTTCTCGCTCATCCACTTCCCTGGCAGAACGAAGCTAACGCTGCCGACGCCAACGCGGATGGTTCCGTCGCGCCTGTTGATGCGCTCGTCATCATCAACTACATCAACGAAAAAGGGACAATCCAGTTGCCCGTTCCTCCGCCGACTGCGATCGTTTTCTATTACGACACGAACGGCGATGGCTTTGTGTCCCCGGTCGATGTCCTGATCATAATTAACCTACTCAACGCGACACCGCTGGCTGGCGAGGGCGAGTTCTCACTTCCGCCGTTGCCAATCCAGCCACCTGCGCTCATCGAAACGCCAGTTGCGTCGATTTACCCGACGCCACGTATGCAGAGTTCCGATTCGCCATCCGCAGAAACATTTCTAATTGCCAACCAAGCCACATCGCGGAACGGCTTGCAACCGGCAATCGCCATGCAATCTGCGAGAAATGTCGACAGGATCGATCTGGAGAATTTGATGGATGAACTGCTCGATTTCCCAGCCGCTGAGTTAGACGAGATATTCGCCGCATGGCAGACGACTTGACCGTCGACCCGCCTGGAACTTTCTGCTCGCCGCCGTGTCAGAGGCCGGAGAAATCGCGTCGAGATTGGCCCGCCATAGTGCCCGCCACAGTGAGGGAGCAGCCGGTCTAAATCGGCTCACCGGCCGCAGAAAGTGACCAAAAACCCTTACCCGGTGCGATTCGATTTGATACCATTGCGGGTCGGTAAGTTATGCGGGAAAGGTAACTTAGTTGTGTCTTAGGTTGGGAAAGTGTTTATCCGCTTGCACTGCGGACGATACAACCTAAACCACCGTCCTCTCCCCATCGTCCGCTGATACCCGCCAACTCGCACGTCCACGACCCTTATAGGAGGCCTCCCGTGGCTCAACCTCTCCTGAGCAGATTTGCCGTTGCACTTTCAGTTGCTGTGTTCGCAACGACACAGGCCCACGCCGCTAAGCCCAGCGAGACGCTGCTGCCCAACACGACGAAGGCGTATATCTCGGTGCCCGACGTGGACAAGTTGCGCGAACATTTCGACCAAACACAAGTTGGCATCCTGCTCAAAGATCCTGTGATGCAGCCGTTTGTCGAGGACGTCCAAGGACAGATTCGCGATAAGCTGAGTGAAGCAAGCGTGCGACTTGGGTTGAGTTGGGACGATCTCAAGGACGTCTATGGCGGCGAAGTTGCCATGGCCTTGTTGCAACCCTGGGATCATGCCGCCGCTGCCGCGACGCTGGAAGCTGCCTCGATCACAGCGACCGCACAGGCAAAAGCCGCAAAACTGAATGCCGCCGACGCGACAGCTGCGGTGGCTGCTGCGGTCGATAAAGCCCAGAAGACGCTGGACGCGGCGCGGCGCGAACAACGTGCGGTGGCCATGCTCGTCGACGTGACGGGACACGTCCCCCAGGCCAATGTGTTGCTGGCCAAAGTAGCCAAAAACCACCTCGCCAAGGGGGCGAAGCAGAGCAGCCTCGAGATTGACGGCGTGAACATCGCGGTCTTTACACATGCGAAAAAAGAGACCGAGTCGACGGCTCGAATGTCGTTCTACTGCATTCACGAAGACCAGATCATATCCTCCGACCGCCAGGACGTGCTGGCATCGATCCTGGCCAAGTTCAAAACTCCCGGAACGGACGACCTGAAGGATTTTGAACCTTTCGCCAAGTCCATGACCTACGCGCACACAGCGATGGAAGGGACCGAAGCGCACTTGCGATTCTTCATCGAGCCATTCGGATATACGGAAGTCAAGCGCGCGTACAGTGGCGGTCGCAAGCGACGCGGTACGGATCTGTTGCGAGTGTTACAGAATCAAGGATTCACGGCTGTTCAGGGAATTGGTGGCCAAGTCTCCTTCAAGACCGAAGCGCACGACATCCGGCATCACACGCTGGTTTTCGCACCGGCCATCAAGCGAAAGCCTGGTGATTTGGCGGTCACCAAGTACGATCTGGCAGCACGTATGCTGGACTTTCCGAACAAGGCCGACGTCACACCCATGGCTTGGATTCCACGCGGCGTGGCGACTCACCTAACTTTCAATTGGAAGATGAAGGACGCCTTTTGGTATGCCGAATCGCTCGTCAACGAATTTGCCGGTGACGAAGTCTTCAAGGACGTGATCGAAAACATCCAGTTTGATCCGCACGGCCCGCAGATCGATATCAAGAAGGAATTGACCAACCATCTTGGCGAACGCGCCACGATCCTGAGTGACTACCGCTTGCCGATCACGCCGAAGAGCGAACGCATGATGGTGGCTATCGAGGTCACGAACCCCGAGACCGTGATGCACACCGTGAATAAGGCCATGGAGAACGATCCCGCAGCCAAGAAGCGCGAGCACAACGGTCATGTCATCTGGGAACTGCTCAATGAAGAGGCCGAAGTGGCTGAGATCCAGATCGAGGGTTTCGACGGCGGCTTTGGATTCGACGCGCCCGTCGAGCAAGTCGAGGAGGACAAGCCCTTCATTCCCAATTCGGCAGTGACGGTGGCGAACGGTCATCTGCTCATTGCGACGCATGTCGACTACATCGTCGATGTGCTCAATCCGCCATCGGTGGCTGATTCGCTTGGCGAGGCAGAGGATTTCAAAGCTATCGCCGAGTCGCTGGCGGCACTTGGTTCGGACCAGGACAGCTTCCGAGTGTTTGCCCGCACGGACGACGCTTATCGAACGACCTACGAATTGCTACGGCAAGGAAAGATGCCGGAGTCGGAGTCGATGCTGGGCAAGATTCTGAATGCCATGTTCACCTCGGAAGATGCCGAGGAAGATGAGCTTCGCGAACAACAGCTTGACGGCTCGAAGCTTCCCGAATTCCAGATCGTCCGTCGCTACCTGGGCCCCGCCGGGTTCTTCGTCCGCACAGTCGATGAAGGCTGGACGATGTCGGGTTGCCTGCTGACCAAGGAATTGAAGTAAGGCCGTTGTGGCAAAAGGCGAGACTAATAACTCGCCTGATCCAGACCGCCAAGGACCTACACCTCTTGCGAGATCGCGTCGTCTAGCTAGCTGCTGACGAACGATCTCGCTTTTTTTATGGGTACTGCCGGATGCTGGCGGCGGCGTTGATATTCATCTGGTCACGGGCTTTTCCAGCAAGACGATACTTCGGGCTTGATGCTGCGTGACTTCGGCCACCGGAGAGTGTGGCACTGAATCGTCGTTGGAACGTTGGTACAGCTGCGACGTCGTCTCGGGGCGGGTGGGAATTCGTTATCGTTTCAATGCCACCGGTGCTGGAAGTACGTGGTAACGATGTGGTGTGGTAGCACGGACCGAATCAGTCAGTATTGCGACTGTGCGTTGTACATGCGAGCGCCGACCAGGAGGGCGTAGTTGGTTGCGTGTAAGGTGTCATCCTGCTGGATTTCGGGATGTGTGTACTTGATCGCCCGCTGTTGATCATCATACTCGGCGACCTCACAGGCAAATTCATCGAGGTAAACGCCAACGTCTTCGACGCGTGGGAACACCACCATCTTTTTCTTGAGCCGACTGAACAAACCACCAATCGTGGCCGATCGATTCACCGTCCACTTGACAAGCGCGCCATCGCGAAACGGATCGTGATCGGCCGCCGAATACAGAATCGCGTACAAGGGGAGCCTCCCCCCGACTCTCAATCGGTCGAGTAGTAAGCGATTATAAACATGCCCATTTCCGCCTCCATCGGCGGCAATCAAGCAGACTTGAAAACGGGCACATCGTGCGGCGACTTCGGTCAGGATGCGGTCTGGATCTTCACGGCCTGGGAAATGATCGATATGGCAAATCTGAAATACGTAGTCGTGCCGCATGTAGCCGATCACAATGACAGTTCGTGCAACTCCGCCCCCGCCCCAGTCAATACCGGCCACCAGTTTCCCGCGTGCATCTCCTGGAGCCTGGTTCACGTCTTGAGCCATCACGAGGTCGGTGCAGCACGCCTCCATTTCAGCGCGCGTGACGATATGATCGCCTAACGCCGATGGTATCCCCAGGACTTCGTTCTTGAAGCGCGCCGGGTCGTACACGCGCTGACGTTCGAGGATCTCGTCATAATTGAGCCAGGGAACCATGAGGTGATTGACCCAGTAGCCGTCTCCCCAAGTCGACTTGGGATTGCGAGGCCTCCAAAATCCTAGGTCTGGGTCGAGTTGCTGTGAGCACTGGGGGCAAATCACCGTTCCGGCCCCCAAGCATGTTTCGTCGAGAATCACCATTCGTTCGCACGCAAGGCAGCGAATCGTCCACTCGTTCGCGGTGGATTGACTGAATACCGACGACAGGTGATTGTCGATCGACTTCGGCGTTCCGGTGAGTATGGTCCGGCCACACCGCGAGTGGGAGAGCGTTTCCTGGAGTACCGGCAGATCGCCGGCCGCAACGTCTTGAAACTCATCCACGAGCAGGAGATCCGCCGAAATGCCACGGGCTGAGTCCGCCGAATGGTAGGCCGCTCGCACGAAGACATGGGAACCGTTTGCAAATTGCATGTTCATGACTTGTGGCTTGCGCGTGCTCCGTCCGAACAATTCGCGCCGAATGATTGGACTCTGATCGATACAGGACAGCAGGCGGACGTTACTGAACAGCCGCGCCTGATCGATCCGTGGCGACACGAAAAGAATCTGGATGCCTGGCTTGGCACAGGCCTCAAACACGATCGTATTGACAAGGAAGGTACTCTTTTCGGTCTGCCGCGAGCACCGCATCACAAGATTGCGTCCGCTTGCGGCGTAAATCGCAGGTAGGTAGGGGCGTCCTTGAAACGAAATCAACTTCCGCTCGAGATGGACGAACCTGCTGCAGAAGCTAAGCTTACTCACGGTCGTCATCCTCGGTGCCATCTGTCTCGTCGCCATCTGTATCGTCTTGAATCAGCATCTTGATCTGATCAGCGGTCAGTAGCGGCGCAAGGAGGTTGATCATCGCGGGATCCTTGCGCAACATTTTGAGCAAACTTTCATTGTCGAGTGTCTGATCGGTCCGCGTTTCCTTCGCTTTTTGGTGGTGCCCGAGAATCGTCGAGTACACGCCGCGAATCGCGTTTGCCTGCGAAGTCTTCAAAATGCCGAGCGCGATCATCCCGGGCATTTGACTCAAGCCGCTCAGGCAGTCTTCGGGCGATGCAATCGTCGGCGGCGGACGGCGGTCCCGCTTGGCATCACGCTTTTGCTCCTTACCCGAGTGTGTTTTGGGGCCGGCTTTACAATGGGGTTTACGTCGTTCGGGACCGTCCGGTTCCGAGGGAATTAGGTTGGACATTCTGCTTCACTCCGTTGAAGAGAGACTCGGTAAACAACTCGGTAAACAAAGGTTCTGTTTTGGCGCTTGGTTCAGCCACCTGGGGACGTTTCATGCCAGCTGAACTCCATCCTTCTCGCCACAATCGTCACTTGGGTTTGTGGTTGCGTTGCGTTTATATTTTCCTGCGGGCTCGATCTCGTTTCGCAAAAACACATATCACAGGGGCACCTAGCTCAGCGAACGATCTTCAAACTTCAACTTCAAACTTGGTCGCATCCAGCCCAGCCAGTAACTCGCAGGCCTGGGGACTCGCGATCGCACCTTGAATCTTTGTGATCATCGACTGCACGGTCTTCTGGCGCGCCAAGCCAATCGTTTCTGCCAACTCAGCCGCCCGCACTTCTGGCGCGGTCAAGACCGTGCGGATCGCCAGAAACCATGTGACGAGCGGGAGTGGCGATCGTTCCATGATCGTGCCGCAGCGAAGGCCTTGCTGACGCTTACATTCGGTACATTGCCAACGCTGACGGGCGGCGAGCCAACCGCCCCGGTGACTGCCACAGCGAGCACAACGCCAACTCGGCAGTTCCAGCCTGCGTTTCAGCCACTCGATACACTGCGACTCCGTCTGAAAACGCCGATCGGGTGAATTTCGATGATTCGCCGAGTTCCTCAATTCCCTGATGTCATGCAGTTTTTGCAGCGCCGTGTAGAATCCCCGCTCGTGCGTGCGACGGTATCGACAGTATCGCTCCAACGTTTCGGTGGCGACAGCGGCCGACAGGACGGCATCTTCATTGCCTGATGAGCTCCCCGCGTTCACGGCCAGCAAGCTCGCGAGCTCGGCAGCCCCGTACCGGAGTACGGCCCCTTCGGCCTGTTCACTGAACTCCATCATCGCAGCGTGGCGTGCCAGCTCCTCGACAAGTACGCGTTCGACAATCGAAGTAGGTTGCAGCTCCAGTAGAAAGCTCTTGCGGAAATGCTCAACGCGTTCGCCTTGCAAGGCTGCGGGCAACAATTGCTTCGAAGTCAGACCGTGTCGCAAGGCGTTTGCGCGCGAACCGGTAGTTCCCTGACAGGCAGCGTTCTCGCTCTTGTTTTGATCTTGCGTATCCATCGGCGTCCGCTCCCAGCTTGGCAAAAAAAATGACCAACGTGCTCAATGTGATGGTTTAGGGTACCCTATGGTACCCTGTCTGTAAAGGGGGATTTTGCTTTGATCCGAGCGCGACTCTGGCTGGACGTCGCGACAGGGGTACCCTAGCGGACCCCTGGCTCCCAGTTAAAATCAACTGCTTTCAAGCAGGGGCTAAAATCCGGGACTAACTCTATGGCAAAGCCGAAACTCAGCCCTGAACTGGAGGCTCGCCAGCAACGCCTGGCTTACACCTTGTCACGTCTTATCGAACGCGGACAGACGCAACGCCAGATTGCGTCGGCGTTAAACGTGCCACCGCAGTATCTCAGCGACGTGAAGAATGGGCACCGAACAATTACGGAACCGTTTCTCAGGAGAATTGCCGAAGTCTACCGGGTCAGTTTTGATTGGCTAATGGATGGGGAAGGCCCAGAATCCGTACCACAATTTGATGCTGCCCATGGCACGGCCACTTCCGGAGTAATCCTGCCGGTGCTGACCGTGCCCGCTGAGGGCGACCCAGGAATATCTTCCGATTGGGATGGAAGTCAAATCATCGTGGCTGGCGCACCGGCGGTCATCGCATCACGCGCCAAGTGGCCCTACGTTCTCCGCTATGAGGGCGAGGACGGCACCAGAAGACTCGCAAACGGCGATCTCTTGTTGATTACAGAGGCCGGCGAGGCGCCCTCCGAACTGATGATCGTCAAAGCTGGCAGAACGTTACGGCTCGCCCGGCATGACCAAGGGCAGTGGTACTCGCTGGATGCCAATCCGCGTGTTCTCAAGCGATTGAAGTTGGTCGGTGCAGTACGCGGAATCGTGTGGGCACCTTTTCGGTGATTGGGCCTGGTTGCGAACTGAATCCTACTGATATAACGAGTCATACAAACAACGAGCGGTGAAGAATTCACAGTGAGTTGTTTCGCGAGGCCAACGGTAATCGCCCAGCGCTTGCGAACTTCGGTCGTCGGTGGCAACGGACGTCAGTTGGGCGGGTGCGTGTTTTCACTCGCGCCTGCGTTCTTGGCACAGGAAATTGTGGTGTGGCAGTAACCGTTGAACGCCTCGCTTTGCATGGCCCAATACCCAATATATTGAGTCGACTTCCGACGAGGGCCTTGAGGAGATGCAGCGCAAGCCAGGCCACGTCTAAACTAAGTGACCGAGGACACGACTTTCGGAGCAGTTTGGTATGTAGCCGTTGCGCGCTGCGGACGTTTTGTCCTGAGGCACTTAGCGAGTTGCGATTGTATCAGTTTGACCGAGCGCCGCAGAACGATTTTGGGTGGACCCGTGAGTCAATATGATCGCGCGTCGGTGTGCCTCCCTGCTGTAGTTTTAGGGCCGCCCAAAACTACAATCCGGATTGCTGCTGTCGTCCGCGGCGAGTAAAGGTTCTCGGCCAACTAACACTAGCCCATGTCACGCCCTCTGCATCGCGCTAGGGGCGCAGTATTTCATGGACCAGTCCCACTAGACACTCCACCTAGCGGGCGTCAACGGAAGATCGACGCCGCTCGCGGCCACGCACATCACACGGTTGTCCGTGTTCCAATTGGTAGCTCCGCCGTGAGGCCCGGTCTTCCAACGCTCATACATGATGCGGATCAAGCCCGAGTACCTCCGGCGCTGATGGATAACTGAAAGGCATCCGTCGAATCGTGAAGAAGTGGCGTGCCAGAAACGCGTGGTGCGGGCAATCATTTGTTCAGTTTTTGGAAGAGCGCGATCGCAACGTCGTCAGCGATGTTGTCGAGGATGTCATCCAACTCGGAGATCCGCGAGATAAGCTCTTCGCCAGCGGTCGTTCCATATGAAGTTCGCAAAACGGCGATTAAGTGGTCGACCGGTTTCAGACTGGTAACCGCGCCTGTAGTCCTACCACTTTCCCCCCCGCGACACTCGCGAGACCGATAAGTCATTCTCATTTGGAGATTTAGCAACGGCCGATATATTTGCGGAATCATCAGGGAACACTCGAATCGGTATTTGCGCCCTTTGAACTTCGTTGGGAGTGCCCTCGCCCTCGAAATTCGGCCCATTCAGCCAATTGATAATCAGCAGCACGTCGATGGGTGAGATCGAGCCGTCGTCGTTTGTATCAAGAGCATAAGGAATTCCAACGACTCTAGGCAGGCGACCTGGGCCTGTGGAGTTAAGGTGATTAATGATGATCAATGCATCAAGAGGTTCGACCGACATGGTACGATCGACGTCGAGCGGCATGTCCTTGTTGTAGTAATCGTTGACATCGATCACCGTCACCATCAGGGACTGCTCCACATCGTTCGCACCCTCCGATACTTTGACGCGCACGGAATAACTTGCCTGCACCTCGAAGTCCAGCAGTTCGTTTTGCTTGAGCTGTAGCTTGTCGCCAGTGATCGTGAAGCGATCGTTATCCACGTCGCCGACACCAGAGACCAGAGTAAATGTATGCACAGCGAATTCGCCACGGTCGGGATCGTCGGCGGAAAGGGTCCCGATCGTTATGGCGCCATCCGACGTATCCGTGTTCTCAGCAATCGACGCCGGAGTCAATGTTGGCAGCCCGGGAGCTTCATTCACATCCGTGACGCTGATCGAAAGATTAACGAAATCATCTGGTGCAATTCCCACTGTTGGGTCGTCAACTTGTACCGTTACGTTCAGTACTTGTTTTGTCTCAAAGTCCAGTTTCGCCCCCGCTTTCAAGAACAGTTCGACGCCTTGAATCACAAAGAGGGCCTTATCCAGTCCCGAGAGGCTCAGCGTCGGCGTGCCCAAGGCGTCTTCTATGACAGTGATGTCCGCCACCTTCACGCGTATGCTGGTGTCTGTACTCTCCGGCAGCATTGTTACCACATTGCTGAGCGACACGCTGGGTGGATCATTGATATCGGTCACGACTATCTTGAACCGCGAGGTTGTCCTCGCTCCATGGAGATCCGTTACAGTGACCTCAATTGTCGTGGTACCGATGTGCTTGTCCTTCGGCGTACCCGAGAAGATCTCAGTCGTTGGGTTAAACGAGAGCCAGGATGGAAGCCAAGTTGGATCGACCGACAATGCGAGAGCATCACCGACGTCTGGATCGTCGAAAGTGTTTGCAGGAACCTCGAACACAAATGGGCTGTCCTGAGTTGCCTCCTGATCCGGGATCGGATTGGCGACTATCGGGGCATCGTTCGTGTTGACAACGGTAATTCTGAACGTATCACTCGCGCTCGCGTTGCTGCTATCTTTCGCCGTGACCGTGACGTCGACGGTGCCGACATCCGCATTGGCCGGCGTGCCTGAGAAAGTCCGTGTGCTGGCGGAAAACGTCAGCCATCCGGGCAGGCCGCTGGCCGTGTAGGTCAGCGTGTCGCCGACATCGACATCGCCGAACGTGTTGGCTGCAAACTGAAATGTGAACGCTTGATCCTCGATGGCATTCTGATCCGGGATCGGGTTGGCGACCGTGGGCGCGTCGTTGGTGTTGGTGACCGTAATTCTGAACGTATCGCTCACACTCGCGTTGCTGCGATCTTTCGTCGTGACCGTGACGTCGACAGTGCCGACATCCGCATTGACCGGCGTGCCCGAGAAAGTCCGTGTGCTGGCGGAAAACGTCAGCCATCCGGGCAGGCCGCTGGCCGTGTAGGTCAGCGTGTCGCCGACATCGACATCTGCAAACGCGTTGGCTGCAAACTGAAATGTGAACGCTTGATCTTCAATGGCATTCTGATCTGGGATCGGGTTGGCGACCGTGGGCGCGTCGCTGGTGTTGGTGACCGTAATTCTGAACGTATCACTCGCGCTCGCGTTGTTACTATCTTTGGCGGTGACCGTGACGTCGACGGTGCCAACATCCGCATTGGATAGTGTGCCCGTGAAACGGCTGTTCGCTGCGTCGAAGTGGAGCCACGACGGCAATGCAGATCCGTCCGATCTCGCAGCGATGTATACAAGCGCGTCGCCTACGTCGATATCGACGTCAGCGAACGTAGCAGCCGGAACCGTGAAGTCGAAGAAGGCGTCTTCGTTAGTAGATTGATCGGAAATCGGTAAACTCAAGGTCGGGGCATGGTTGGGTGGGCGGATGCCGAAGGCGAGTCCGGCGACGCCTTGCGTGCTATTGATCGTAGCGACGTGGAATGCTGGTTTCAGTTGATTCTCAAGGAGGCGAATCTGTTGGAACTTCTGGTTCGTAATGGCCAAGTCGGGAACGGAATCGCCGACGAAATCGGCGAGAGTGACCGTCGAGAGCGAGGGAATGGCGGATTGTGGAAAAGCGGTTACGCCACCTGTTCCGCTCGCTCGCTCAAAGCCGCCTCGGCCAGTATTCAGAAGTACCGTGATGGCAGCCGTTTGCCCGCTGACCGCAACAATGTCTCCCAGTCCGTCCGCATTGACATCGCCAAACGCAATCGATGTTGGCTCTTCGTTTACCGGCGCGTGAATGGGCGCGGAGAATGATCTAGCTCCGCGGTTTACGAGGAACGACACTTCGTGAGAGCGACGGTTAGCCACAAAGATGTCGAGGTCGTTGTCACCATCCGCATCGCCAATTGCGACGGCCACGGTCTCCTTGACCTCTTGTGCCGATGATGCGATCGGCAGTTCGGACGGAATCGAAAAAGTACCACTTCCTGTTCCCCAGAAGACGAGAATCCTGTCGGATTGGCCATCAACGACTGCGAAATCAAGCTTGCCATCGTTATCCAGGTCCGCTGCCTTCATGGCGTAGGGAACAAGCAGTCGCGAGTTGTCCGAGTAGATTTCGACGGGAACGGCGAAGCTGCCTCCGTTTTGCCCCGCATAAAACAAGATGTTCTGACTGCCATAATAGGCGGCGATCAAATCGACGTAGGTGTCGCCATTGAAATTCCCGGCGATCAACGAGTATCCGTGTCTTCCGCCCGTTAGTGTGGCCCCCGGCGTAAGAGTTCCGTTGTTATTCAGGAAGATACTAATCTGTGACGAGCCGGTCTTGTTGTGCAGAACGGCGATGTCCGTGTCTTGGTCGCCATCAAAGTCCGCAGTCGTAATTGCTGCGGGCGCGGAAGAGAGTTTTACTGATGCAATTGCCGGCAACACCCCCGTGCCGTCATTTTTAGCCACAGTAAAGTCATTGGTCTCGATATTTGCGACGATCAGGTCAGGGCGACCGCCGTTGATGGCTGCAAGGGCCGTGCTAATTGGGCTCACAACCTTGCTAGTTGAAGTCAGCATGAAGAAGGGGCTGAGCGGACTGGTCTGCGACCAGGTGTCCGGTCGCAAGATGCCGACCGAATAGGTGCCATTGCCTAGCTGAAGGAAACCGTAAAACCCGGATTCATCGATATCCGGTGTCTCCAGGAGGTCTTGCTGAGTCCTTGTAACCAGATCGCCGGCATTGCG
>CAUJKL010000568.1 GCA_963204995.1 Planctomycetota bacterium
TTGCCATCCCGCCTTTGCTATGACCCGTCTTCTTATCGACCGCGAAGCCTGCGACTTTGTCGTCCAAGGCCGTAACCGTCGACACGAACTCAGACGAACTGAGAGTTGGATCGCCTGTGTACAGCCCGGAGACGTCTGACAAGATCACAAGCAAGGGAGCACGCACTAGATTCGTCACCAACGCAGCAAGTCGATCGTTGTCGCCGAAAGTCATGGCCAACTCTTCGACGGCAACCGTATCGTTCTCGTTGATGATCGGGACCGCATTCAGATGCGTTAGGGCGAGCAACGTGTTTCGTACGTTGAGGTATCGCTGACGATCGTCAAGGTCTTCAGCGGTTAATAATACTTGAGCTGCGTGGCGCCCGTGTTTGCGGAAGGTTCGATCGTAGGTCTCGATCAGTTTGGTTTGCCCAATCGCTGCCACAGCCTGAAGGGTCGCGAGGTCTGCCGGTCGTTTCGCCAGTCCCAGCTGGCTCATTCCCGCTCCGACGGCACCCGAACTGACCAAGATAACTCTTCGTCCTGATTCTTTGATCTCGTTCAGTTCCTCTGCCAAACGGGAAATCCGCGTCTCGTCCAGGGTGCCATCCGCGTGCGTCAGGACTCGCGTTCCGACTTTGACAACGACGATGTTTGCTGCGGCAATGACTTCCTGGCGAAGTAGATCAGGCATGGAAGAAGTTGTTGTTGGCGATTTTGGATTTGCAAATTGTCAGAATCTTTGACAGTAACCACAACAGGAAGGGTCGACAACGGGCTCTCGCCCCACGTTTGTTGTAAACCGTTAAATGCTCGCGAGATCGTCGGGAAGAAGCCTAATTTCGACTGTGTGAATTCGTTGTAATCGCTCGTGCGGTTTCTCGACGTGGCGTGCTTGTCGCGACAATGAGCAGCCGTGAATGGGCGGTGACTTCGATCGGGCGGGGCCTTCCTGCAGTCAGGTCGGTGTTATTAAGTATTGAGTGAATAATGACTTAAACGCCACGCTGAACTTTGTGAAAAAAAGCACGAAATCTGATAGCGAGGTCGGTTGACCGCGCTTTTAGTGCTGCTATAAATGTTGCTACCTGATGCAATTTGAAGGTAGCGGTTGCTTAGTTCGGTGGTGGCTGCTCGCCTTGAAAGGTTCTCTACCACGCACTTTGGTGGCTAATGGTCTTGCGGCTCGTGAGCGGTTTTGCGAGCGGAATCAAGACCGCGTCACCTCCTAAAGGATTGTCTGGGGAGTTTTGTCACCGTGGATATTCTCCGTTGCGAGTTGAACACAACGGATCTCCAGACCCAACAAGATCGAAGTTAGTACAAAGTTGAATCATCAGTCTGCGCCTATCACTGCCTCACCATTCAGCCTAAAGCGAGCTGCACTGCTGCTCGTTGTCGTGTTCGCGATCGCGTTTCCGGCTTTTGGCTACTACGGACATCAGGCACACGGGCAGGATGGCGTCTTAGCAGCGGCAGTTGCGGCCATCGTTTGCCTCGGAGCGGGGCTTCTGTCAATGAGCTTTTTTGTCGTGTTTCGCGAACCACTGCAAGTTATGAACGGAGTTGGCTTGGCGATGCTGGTTCGCATGGCCATTCCAATGGTGGTCGGTATCGTTCTGACGAAACGCGGTGGGCCCCTTGCTGAAGCGGGCGTATTCGGGATGATTGTGGGCTTCTATCTGGTCGGCCTTCTGGTCGAAACGCTCTTGACGGTTCGCTTGGTCAACGGCTTCAGGAAAGAGCAAGTCTCAAAGGCTGCGTAGGTCGATTTCATGGCATCTGCGATTTTGCACATTAAGGACAGCTACTACTTCGAAGTGCCGAAGGGGCTTTTGCCTCGGCACTACGCGAGTAAAGCCGATTTCCCGTCCCTGTGGGTGCAGCTCGATCCGCAGTTTCAGACTTGGGAAGCGGAGCGGTTGTATAACGAGTTTGCCAAGCTGAATCCGAGCGTGGGTCCGAAAGCAGAATTGCTTCGTGAGTACGAAGAGTGGAAGCACGATCATGCCAATGCAGGGAAGCCTTTCGACAAGTTCTTGGAGCAGCACGAAGCTTATAAAGAATGGTTCGCTACGACGGCGAAACTGAGCGGTGGCGCGCAGTGGGCGGCCGCTAAGGAGCGAGCGGGCGGTGAGAAGGCCGTCAAGAGTTTTAAGGAAGACTCGGCGGTCGAGTGGAAGTGGTCGCCGGAAACAATTCACGCTTACAATACTCATCTCAGCGGCAAGATTCTGATTCCACAGCCCTTTGGCGAGTTGCGAAACTTCTATGAGAAGGAAAGCGGCTTCGCGATCTCGCGGTTCATGATCATCGAGGTCGCGATCGCTTTGATTTTGTGGGCGATTTTCGCTTGGCTCGGTCGTCAGGTTGAGTCGGGCGAGCGTCCTCGCGGACGTCTCTGGAATCTGTTGGAAGTATTTGTCGTGTTTGTCCGAGATCAAGTTGCTCGCCCTGCGATCGGTTCGCACGACGGTGATCGCTTTGTGCCGCTGTTGCTGACCATCTTCTTTTTCATTCTCGGTTGCAACTTGTCGGGCATGTTGCCTTGGGTCGGCGCGCCGACAGGTTCCTGGGGTGTCACGTTTGGTCTGGCCTGTGTGACGTTCAGTACTGTGATCGTCTGTGGGATGCAGAAGTTCGGTTTCGTCGGTTTCTTCTTGAATCAGATTCCCGGCATGGATTTGCCGCTTCCTATTGCAATTGTCTTGAAGCCGATGATTTTAGCGATTGAGTTGCTCGGTTTGTTGATCAAACATCTGGTGCTGTCCATTCGTCTGTTGGCAAACATGGTCGCTGGGCACATTGTGTTGCTGGCGATCATGATGATGGCCTTTAGTATCGAAGGTGCTGCGAGTGAGTATTGGGGAGTTGTGGCACCGATTTCCGTGATCGGGGCCACGTTGATTAGTTGCTTAGAGTTGTTTGTCGCCTTTTTGCAGGCGTACATCTTTACATTTTTGTCCGCACTGTTTATCGGTGCGGCGATTCACCATCACTAATTGGCTGGATAAACGGTCCGCAGCCTACATGAAAAGAGGAGACTGGTCAGTGAAAGGTTTTTTGAAGATTGCTGCTACGAGCGTTGGCGTTGCTCTTTTGTTCGTCGCTCCGGCGGCGGCTCAAGACGGCGGTCGGTCCCTGATCGAGTTCTCCGGTGCCCTCGGTGCTGGTTTGGTCACGATGGGTGCCGCCTATGGAATCGGAAAGTTGGCAACTGCGGCTTACGAAGGCATGTCGCGCCAGCCCGAAGTTGCGGGTAGCATCCAGACCGCGATGATTATTGCGGCAGCGTTGATCGAAGGTTTTACCTTCTACGCGTTGTTCATTTGTTCGCAGCAGAATCCTTGGGCGAGCTAGTTGGTTGCTCTGCTGAGTGTTCGGTTTCCTGCGAGCGGTAATGAGGTTAAGGTCGATGTATCGATTTGTCACGGGTCTAACTTTCGTTTGTGCTTTGCTTGTGTCGGCACAGTCGATGGCGGACGATACGCCCAAGGAGTCGCCTGCTGAGTCGGCTGAGGCCAAAAAGTTGCCGAGTGGCGATTCTGAGCATGTCGTTGCGAGTGGTGAGGCTCATGCCGCCGACGCTGCTTCGTCTGCCGTTCCTGAAGGGCACGGCGAGGAAGCTGGCGATCATGTCGCCGCCGGGCACGCAGCCCATGGCGGTGGTCACGATGCTCATCACGATCCGACCGACCTGAGTCACTTGAATGCCGGCCCGCAGCTTAACGATCCTAGTCAGTTTCGAAGTGATCTGGCGATTTGGACGTTCGTTGTGTTCTTCTGTTTGTTGCTGATTCTGGGGAAATTCGCCTGGGGTCCGGTGATGAGTGGCCTCGATCAACGCGAGGAATCGATCGCTGCGATGATCGAAGAGGCCAAGCAAGGTCAGGAGAGAGCAGCCGAGCAGTTGAAGCAATACGAGGCTAAGCTGGCGGCGGCTGGCGAAGAAGCTCGTGAGTTAGTTGCTCAAGCTCGCAAGGATGCGGAATCGGCAAAGGACCGGATTGTTGCGGAGGCACAGGCCGCTGCGGATCGTCAGCGTCAGCGGGCGATTGAAGATATTCGAGTGGCAAAGAATGTGGCCTTGCAAGAGATGACCGAGAAGAGTGTTGACTTGGCCGTGAGTTTGGCGGGCCGCATCGTTCGCCAGCAACTTAAAGCGGAAGATCACTCGCAGTTGATTCGTGAAGCGATGGATCAATTGCCTAGTCGCAACTAACGAACGACGAGGCAGCACTAAGCTGAATTGAGAACGAAATGACGGAAGCTCGTGAAAAAGCAGTATTCGACACTGGCCAACAGTATCTTGGCGGCGTTTACGCCAAGGCGCTGCTTGGAGCTGCCGAAAAAGCTGGCAACGCCGAGCTGGTGGCCGACGAACTGAATTCGTTCATTGACGACGTCCTGGCGAGCATGCCAAGTATCGAGTCAACGCTCGTTTCACCGCGAGTGGCTTCCGAGGCCAAGGCCGCAATGCTCGACAAGGCGTTAAGCGGGAAAGCTACCGTCGAGTTGCTTAACTTTCTGAAAGTAGTTGCTCGTCACGGGCGCTTTGATTGTTTGCGAGCGATTCGCCAAGCTGTCCGAAAGCAATTGAACGAACTGCGAGGACGAGTAGAAGTTTTGCTGACGACGGCGCAGCCGCCTAGCCAGGAATCGGTCGAGTTGATTGTCAATCGCTTGAAAGCTTTGCTTGGCAAGGATGTCGATCTGCAAGTCGATATCGACAGCGAACTGATCGGTGGCGTTAAGCTGCGGATTGGCGATACGGTTTACGACGCAAGCGTCGCGAATCGACTTGTTCGCTTGAAAGATGAATTGTTATCCAAAACCGGCCAACAGCTGCGGGACAACCCCGATCGCTTCGCCCTGGCCGACTGAATTATATAGACACAGAATCGGATACTACTGATGACGAAGTTCAATGCGGATGAAATCGCTTCGGTCTTGCAGGCGGAGATCGAACAATACGACAGCAATATCGACGTTCGTGAAGTCGGCACGGTGTTGGAAGTCGGTGACGGTATCGCCCGAGTTCACGGCTTGTCTGGCGTGATGGCCAACGAAATGGTCGAGTTTCCCAATGGAACTCGCGGCCTGGCGTTCAATCTGGAAGAGAACAGCGTCGGTCTGATCATTCTCGGCGACTACCTGTCGATTAAGGAAGGCGACGAAGTTCGAGCGTTGGGTCAACTGCTCTCGGTCCCCGTCGGCGAAGCTGTCATTGGCCGAGTGCTTGATCCGCTGGGGAACCCGCTGGATGGGAAAGGTCCGGTGGCTTCGACGGAAACGCGACCGGTGGAAGTAATCGCGGCAGGCGTCTCCGAGCGGCAGCCGGTTAAGCAACCGCTGCAAACCGGCATCAAAGCCGTCGATGCGATGACGCCGATCGGGCGCGGACAACGCGAACTGATCATCGGCGACCGCAAGACGGGCAAGACGGCCGTTGCTATCGACGCAATTCTGAATCAAAAGAATTCGGGCGTGAAGTGCTTTTACGTTGCCATCGGCCAGAAGGATTCGTCGGTTGCGGGCGTCATCAAGATTCTGGAAGAGCAGGGGGCGATGGAGTATACGACGGTCATCGTCTCCGGTGCCAGCTCGCCCGCTCCGTTGCAGTACGTCGCTCCCTACGCCGGCACGGCGATGGCTGAGTATTTCATGTGGAAGGGCGAGCACGCTCTGATCGTTTATGACGACTTGTCGAAGCAGGCCGTTGCTTACCGCGAACTGTCGCTGCTGATGCGACGTCCGCCGGGTCGCGAAGCGTTTCCGGGTGACGTGTTCTACTGCCATAGTCGCTTGCTCGAACGTTCGTCCAAGTTGTCCGATGCGTTAGGTGGTGGATCGATTACTTCGTTGCCAATCATCGAGACGCTCGAAGGCGAAGTTTCTGCCTACATTCCGACGAACGTGATTTCGATTACGGACGGCCAGATCTACCTGCAACCCGACTTGTTCTTCGCAGGCATTCGCCCAGCGATGAATGTCGGCATTTCGGTTTCGCGCGTCGGTGGTGCCGCTCAAGTGAAGGCGATGAAGAACGTGGCCGGTGGTTTGCGGCTCGACTTGGCGTCGTTTCGCGAGTTAGAGGCGTTCGCTCAACTCGGCACGGACCTCGACGCAGCTACGCAGTCGCGACTCGATCGCGGCTATCGAATGGTCGAACTTCTGAAACAGGGCCAATACAAGCCGCTGTACGTGGTCGACCAGTTGCTCAGCTTGTATGCCGGCATTAACGGTTACCTGGATGACGTGCCGGTCAGCGAAGTGCCTGCCTGGGAAGCCGCGTTCCTGCAATTCATGCAAGATCAGAAGAGTGCGGTCTGGAAGATGGTGGACGAAAATAAAGACAAAGGCGACACGTTGAAGAAGGATACCGATCCAACCACTCAAGCAGTGGTCGCAGCGATCCTTGAGTTTAAGAAGAGTTACAAACCTGCCGAGTAGGAGTTGGATTTCGTGGACTCCGAGAAAGTACCGCCCGTCAAGTCATCCGAACTTGAGCTAAGTAACGATGATCGAACTTGGGGGATGCTCTCTCACTTGTCTTACTTTTTGACTTTTGTGATTGGTGTTTCATGCGTCGCACCACTGATCATATGGATCATCAAGAAGGACAGCTCCGAGTTCATAGAAGATCAAGCAAAAGAAGCACTGAATTTCCAGTTGTCGGCGTTTATCGTCTCGCTGGTGTTGGCCGCGACCATCTGCGGAATACCGCTGATACTTGTCGTGTTGATCATGTCGATCGTGTACAGCATCCAGGCTGGCATGGCGGCTAATCGCGGCGAATATTATCGATACCCATACACTTTCCGAATCATTAACTAATTTGTAAGCCGGAACAAGCTTTTACGCAGTTCGGGCACCGACTCAATAACACCGCCGGAGCGGCGCAAAGCCTTGTTCCGGCCTACGAATGATTTACTAAGTCATGGCCAACGCCAGAAAACTCGATAAACGCCGCAAGTCTGTCCGCAACATTCGG
>CAUJKL010000569.1 GCA_963204995.1 Planctomycetota bacterium
AGGTCGCAACGGAGAAGTACACGCGCCAGCGGATCAGCTTCGTTGCTGAACCTGGCGATCGCGTCCCTGCCTATCTACTGATACCGAAAGACCTGAAAGGCAAAGCGGCGGCGATGCTCTGTCTGCACCAAACAACCGGCATCGGCAAAGGAGAACCAGCGGGGCTCGGCGGCCTGCCAACGCTGCACTATGCCCACGAATTGGCCGAGCGCGGGTTCGTTTGCATCGTGCCCGACTATCCATCCTTCGGCGATTACCCTTACGACTTCAAGACGCAAGGTAAGCACTACGCCAGCGGCTCGATGAAAGCGATTTGGAACAATATCCGTGCGGTCGATCTGCTTGTTTCATTGCCCGAAGTCGACTCGGATCGCGTCGGCTGCATCGGCCATTCGCTCGGCGGACACAACTCGCTGTTCACCGCCGCCTTCGACCAACGGTTAAAAGCGGTCGTGACCAGTTGTGGCTTTACTGCCTTTCATCACTACTACGAAGGCAAACTGGCCGGTTGGACCAGCGATCGTTACATGCCGCGCATCCGCGACGTGTACGACAACGATCCCAATCAAGTCCCCTTCGACTTCTACGAAGTGCTCGCCGCAATTTGCCCTCGCGCCATCTTCATCAACGCCCCGCTACACGACAGTAATTTCGAAGTCACGGGCGTGAAAAAAGTTGTGGACGAAGTTGAGAAGGCATACGATTTAGCCAACTCGCGAAACAATCTCGTCGCCGAGTACCCGGACAGTGCCCACGATTTTCCTGACGAAGTTCGGCACGCAGCGTATGCGTGGCTGGGTAAACAACTCAAGTGACCACCTTAATGAGGATCGCCGAAATGGTAAGGCTGCGACTGAACATCCTACTGATCGTTTTAGCGACAACACCGCTGTGTGCTGCTGACGAGACACTAGACACAGCACCGATTATTTCATCACTGATCGAGGTGGCGGCGGATGCCGACGCGCAGGTCCGCTTCGCAGCGTTTGAAGCATTGAAAATACAACCTGGTTCCGAACAATTATTGGAACTGTTTTGGCGAGGGTTAGAGGACGACGATCAACGGATTCGAGCGATCTCTCTCGACCGAGTTGTAGAACTTGAAGGGCCGACCGAGAAGGTGCTAAAGCGGCTCGCCTTGCTGGCGGCCGCACCCCTTGCTACCCCTAAAGACATGGAGATGCGTAGACTCTTGCAATCGCATTTGATCTCGATCGGAACACCCGCCATCCCTTACCTGATCGATGCAATCAAAGAGGACGAAGCACCCTCTGTTGCGATTGCGGTATTGGGGAAGATTCCCTTAGGCGAGTACCAAGCAGCAGTCGTGGCTCAGCTGACGGCCTTACTGAAAAGCGATAACAGGGATGTTCGACTGATCGCCGTGCATTCACTTCAGAACATCATGATCGCCGAGACGAAACGCGAGACCGAAGGCCAGGCAAAGGACGAGACGGGAGCGATCGATCCGCGTTATTTGGCATACTATACAAAGCTGCTGCAAAAGTATGACAGCAACGCGGATGGTTCGTTGACCGTGGACGAATGGATCGCAATGTCGAAAGACCCAGCTGCCTCAGACACAGATCAGGACGGGAAGATTACGGCTGTTGAACTCGCCAAGTGGGCGATGCGTCGCTGACAGCATGTTCGCAGGTTCATCGATTTCGTATAGTTCTCCGTTTGTTTTTTCGATCGGTTCCGACACGGTGAGTGTGGCACTGGCTCTGCCAGTGCTAGGTCCGGCGGCACTGGCAGAGCCAGTGCCACACAAGACTCCCAGTCGACTTCACACAGCAACTGAGTATTTTCGTGGCACTTATCGAATTGCAAAACGTCTCGAAGACTTACGACCTCGGCGAAGTGAAAGTTCATGCGCTGCGTGCGACGACGTTGACGATCGAGGAAGGCGAGTACGTGGCGCTCGTCGGACCTTCCGGATCTGGCAAGTCGACCTTGATGAACACGCTCGGTTGTCTTGATCGTCCGACGACGGGCAGCTATCAACTTGCGGGTGAAGAAGTCGCGGACATGTCCCGTGACGAACGAGCACGGATCCGGAACCGGCGACTGGGCTTCGTCTTTCAGAATTTCAATCTGTTGAATCGCACTTCGGCCTTGGAGAACGTCGAACTGCCACTGCTCTATGCCGCCGGCATGAGCGCCAAGGAACGACGGCAACGTGCGACTGCGATGCTCGGGCACGTGGGTCTGGGTGACCGATTGGATCATCATCCGTCTCAGCTCTCGGGTGGTCAGCAGCAGCGAGTCGCAATCGCTCGGGCTCTGGTCAACGAACCTGCGATCCTCATGGGCGACGAGCCGACTGGCAATCTGGACACGAAGACCAGCCGCGATGTAATCGAACTGTTTCGGAAACTGAATGAAGAGCACCGGATCACGGTGATTCTGGTGACTCACGATCAAGACGTGGCACGCTATGCGAAGCGGACTATCGTGCTCCGAGATGGGTCGATCGTGACCGATACGACTGACTTTGCCGAGGCGTTACAGGCTCTCCATCCCGCACTACCCGTCGATGCCGCAGAGCAATCATTAGCCCGTCGCACGGTTTCTCTCGACCAGCACGCAGCATCCGTCCGAACCCGATAATCATGGGATTTCGTACAACCGTTTTGACTGTCTGCGCGCTTGCGGCAATGCTTGCCTATTCCGCAAAGTTTGCCTACGCGCAACGGCCCTTCCCGTTCATCTTCCCCGAAGAGCGGACGATCGAGATTCGCGATCCGTCGGAACTGCGCCCGGCTCGTATCCCCAATACACCGCCCCCACCCACGGTGTCGAATCGCGAGGACTTTCCTCTCCGGCAACTCTCCTTGGACGATGCCATTCGCACTGCCCTGGCGAATTCCGAGGTAGTACGCGTGCTGACAGGCACTTCCGCTACCTCAAGCGGTCGAACGATCTACGACTCAGCCATCCAGAACACCGGCATTGATGAAGCGAATGCCGCGTTTGACCCGACTTTGCAAGTGAACAATACCTTCAACCGGATCGATCGACCGAGCAACTCGAATGGGACCGCCATCATCGGCAATCAGGGTGACAACTACAACCTCGATCTTGATCTTTCGAAGAAGACTGTCACGGGCGGCACATTCAATCTGGGAGTGAATGCCACACCATCAAAGCAAGCTCAAGACCCGTTCATCCTTCAGAACCCGACGTTTCTCAACCCGCGGGTGACTTCGTCCGCCGATCTCAGTTACACGCAGCCCTTGCTGCGGGGCATGGGGCGTCCAGCTAACCTCGCGCCCATTGTGCTAGCGCGGATCGAAACGGAGCGATCGTACTTTCAATTGAAGTCCAGCGTTCAGGGCCTCGTCCGAAGTGTGGTCGAGGGCTATTGGGGCGTGGTATTTGCGCGGACCGATGTATGGGCTCGGACCCAGCAAGAGAAGCAATCCAAAGTAGCGCTCGAGCTCGCCGAGGCGCGACTGCGAGCCGGATTGGGCGATCTCGTCGATGTGGCACAAGCTCGTCTGGCCTATAACAACTTTCGCGCCAGCTTAATCACTGCGGAAGCGAACTTATTGCAACGCGAAGCCGCCTTACGAAATGTGCTCGGCGTGCCACCCTATGATCCCGAACAGATCGTGCCGGTAACGCCACCTACGCTGGATCGAGTCACTCCCGACTGGACAGAATTGCTGGAGCTGGCCCAAGAGCGGCGTCCTGACTTGATCGAATTGAAACTGATCTTGGAGGCTGATGAGCAGCGATTGTTGCAGGCGAACAATCAAGCGTTACCGCAACTCGATGCGGTCGGTCTCTATCGTTGGAACGGATTGGAAGGTCAGGTGCCTAACGGAACAACGCTGTCGTCTCGGCCGGGCCAGTTCACCGATTGGACGTTGGGAGTCAATTTTTCGGTCCCACTCGGCTTGCGGCAATCTCGAGCCAATCTGCGGCGACAAGAACTGGTCATCTCTCGCGATCTGGCGAATCTCGATCAGGGAGTTCACGCTGCGTCACATATTCTGGCGGGCAATTTACGGAATCTCGCACAATACTACGAACAGTATGATGCGTATCGCGCCGCGCGCGATGCCGCCGAGACTAACTTGAAAGCACAGTACGCCGAGTATCGCAATGGCCGCACGATCTTGTTGAATCTGTTGCAAGGGATCACCGATTGGGGAAACGCCGTGAGTGCCGAAGCCCAGGCGCTGTTGCAATACAACACCGAGCTTGCCAATCTCGAACAGCAAACCGGGACGATCCTGGAGACGCACGGCGTCCGCTTCTTTGAGGAACGGTTCAACGCTATCGGACCGCTCGGTCGTCTGGGTCACGGACGCAGCTATCCAGGCACGACCACGCCGGATTTGAACTACGATCGCTATCCGGCGGGCGAACGCCCATCAGAAGAAGTCTTCGAGTTAGAGACTCCCGAGCTTCCCAGGCGTCGCCACGCGATACCCAGCATGGAGCCGCTGCCCCCGCCGTAATCGCAAAGCGTCGGGGGCGTGTACCTATGACGATCTACTCGTCGCCAAACAAATCGTCGGCGTAGCCCGGCGGGAATGGGTTCTCGATCGGGGTCGGCGTGTCCAGGTCGATACCTGAATCATCCGGCGATCCTGGCGAGGGCGATGAGAACTGTTCGATCGACACGTCTCCAAATTCACACAGCCACGCCGCGACTTCATCGTCGGAAAGCGGAGCTGTCGGTTTCATCGTATGATTTGCAAGTGGCTCGCTGGTCCGACGTCGAGACTCGCGGATCTCTACATACCACACGTCGCTGTCAACCGCTCTGGCTCGCCGCCGCTTGGCAGCTCGTTGCACGCGGTGGTCGCTGGAAACAACCGTTAGTTTCTTTGGCGCGGAGTCTTCTCGAATCAGCTCTTCTAATAATTCGTCTGCACTCTCGTAGTCCGTCGCATACTTCACGGTGATCCCTCGATGCTGCACCTCACGCGGTAAACCGGGCGGCGCGTCGTTTGAATCGAACGCGACGGTGGTCAACCGGCGCTGGTCATCGTCCAAAGAAGCGGCCAGAAAGTTAAGCAACGCATTTCTCGCACGCTCGAGCGCTCCAGACTTGATCTCGCTGCGAGCGATCTCCGGACCCGCCAGTCCAGTGACGTGCAACAAGTTGTAGCCATCGATCA
>CAUJKL010000570.1 GCA_963204995.1 Planctomycetota bacterium
GTGCTGATACGGCGGAAGTGCTCACGCCCTCGTGGCGGCGCGATCTGACACGCGAAATCGATTTGGTGGAAGAAATTGCCAGGATTCACGGTTACGACAAGATTCCCGAAGACGCCGCCGTGCCGATGTTCCCGTCGCATCGTTCGGATGCCGATCGCGTTCAAGGCAAGGTGCGACACGTCCTCACCGCTGCGGGATTTGACGAGGCGCTGACGGCCAGCGTCGTGAGCGAGTCGTGGACCAAGGCGTTCAGTCCGTGGACCGACGCAAAGCCCTTGAAGAGCTACACGCCCACCTTGAAAGGGGCCGATCGTTTGCGGTTGAGCTTGATTCCAAGCCTGCTGGATGTTCGCCGAATGAACGAATCGGTATCGAACCCGGTCATCGAATTGTTCGAGATCGCAAAGATCTACTTGCCAGGTATCGAAGAGTTGCCAACGGAGCAGCGCACGCTTGGCATCTCGAGCGGTGGCGACTACGCGTCGTTGAAAGGTGTCGTCGAAAGTCTCGTTGCGGTTTTGAATCCGGCTTGTAGTGTTGAAGTTCGCGAGACGAAACAGTCGCTGCTCGACTCCGATCGCAGTTGCGAGTTACGCGTCAACGGCGAGTTGCTGGGGTTCCTTGGCGAAGTGACGCCCGCAGCGCTCAAGACGTCGAAGCTCCGCGCGCCAACTACCGTCGCCGAGTTGAGCATGGACGCGTTGGGAGCCATCGCCCAGCTCATTCCGCAGCACGTTCAGCAAAGTGCGTTTCCGGCCATGTCGCGCGACCTGAACTTGATCGTCGACGAGTCGCTTCGCTGGGCCGACCTTGCAAATACGGTTCGCGAGTCGGGCGGAAAGTTGCTGGAGGATGTGGCATACCAGGACGTCTACCGCGATACACAACGCGATGGCAGCGGCAAGAAGCGATTGCTGTTTTCTATTACTCTACGGTCGTCGGAAACGACGCTCACCAACGAGCAAGCCGACGAAATCCGCGATACGATCGTGGCCGCCTGCGGCCAGCAACATGCCGCCACGATGCTCGCCTAGGATGCGTTATCTGCCAATCGCTTGGGTGCGGTAGGCGGCATGAAATTCGCCATCGTCGGGAAGCTTTGGTGTGTTGCACACACCCTACGTCAGTTATCGATGAAAGCGATATTTTTTCAGCAAGATTCTAGCGACCAACGGAAGCGGGTTGTGTTCAACCGAGCGATAGCTCGCATTGGCTGCGGCCCTGCCGCCCTACGATTACTTGGTATGCGGCAAAAAAACTATTGCTTTGCCAGCGGCATTTGTATAATGCTCCCTTAGGTTGGGCGTGCGCCTAACTACGTTGGAAGAACTTAGATTGTTACGCCTCGCTTGCTCCTTCCCGATCCCGGCTCTGAGCATCTCACGGTCGTCAGGATCGAATACTGGCTTGTCCCAGCGGCAGTGGCTCACCGGGGGCTATATCAATTGCGATCTTCCGTAGAACCGCGAAAGCGGATGCGAGTTTTGTTTTTGGGAGTGAGCCTAAATGGCTCAGGGAATGGCAATGAGTAAGAAACTGTACGTGGGAAACTTGGCTTTCGCAACAACCTCGGATGACCTGCGAGCGGCGTTCAGCGCGTTCGGCACGGTCACCTCGGCGAGCGTGATTACGGATCGCGAAACGGGTCGATCGCGAGGATTCGGGTTCGTCGAGATGGAAAATGGCGCGGAGCAGGCCGTCGAAGGTATGAATGGCAAGGAGTTAGGCGGCCGGACATTGAACGTCAACGAAGCACGCCCCCGTGAAGATCGCGGCGGCGGCGGTGGTCGTGGTTACGGTGGAGGAGGCGGCGGTGGCGGAGGACGTGGCCGTTACTAAACGTGGCGACAAGCTTCCAGCTTGTCAGCTCGCAAGCTGGAAGCGTTCAGTCACATTTTCAGACATTGGATCCTGCAAGCCAAGCCGTGCTAAAGGCGGCTTGAAAATTAAAGCCGCCGATCGGCCCGTCCAGGTCGAGTACTTCGCCGGCGAGAAACAGCTTCGCGACTAGTTTGCTTTCCATCGTACTGGAGTCGACCTCTCGAAGTGCAACGCCGCCCGCAGTGACTTCTGCCTTTTTGAATCCGCGCGTTCCGCTGACAGGAATGCGAGTACGTTTGATGGCGTCGACAAGCTGATGACGCAACTGCTTTGATAGCTCGGCGGCCTTTAGTTCGCCGCTGACTCTCAACTTTTCGAGCAACGCTTCGGCCAGCCGACGGGGGACGAACCGCGAGAGCATACCAAGCAGTTGCTTCTTCCCATCGCTGGCCGCTTCGCTCGCTAACTCGATCTCAATTTCCCCGGCAGTCTTGGTCGGCAGGAAGTCGCATTCGAGATCGAGCGACATGGGTTCGGGATGGCCGGTGATCGTCCGGCTGACGTCCAAGGCTACCGGGCCCGACAACCCAAAGTGCGTGAACAGAAACGAGCCTCGCCGTTCGTCCAGCGGCTTATTTTTCTTCTTTGGACTCTTCTGGTCAGTGAGGGTAGCACGTTCGCTCAGCATGACTTTCACGGCAACATCGGGAATAGTGACACCTTTCAAGCCAGTGACCCAAGTGGCGTTGGTGGTGATCGGCGTGAGTGCGGGTCGGGGTGGAACGATCGTATGTCCCAGTTCAGCCAGCCAACGGTACGCGTCACCCGTCGTGCCGCAGCCTGGATAGGACTGCCCACCCGTCGTGATGATGACGGCTGCTGCGTCGTGCTCGTTCACCGATGTGACCAGTCGAAACCCATCTTTCGTTTTTGAAATCTCGGTGAGTGGTTCGCCAAGACGGAGTTCGCAGTCCGTGCGGCCCAGTCGCTGCAGCAATGCGGCCAGGACGTCTGTCGCATGATCGCTGACCGGGAAGACTTTGCCCGTGTCTTCGACTTTCGTCGCGACGCCTTCGGCCTCGAAGAGCGCGACAACGTCCGCCGGGCTCAAGGCAGCCAGGGCCGAGTGTAAGAAGCGGCCTTGGTGACCGTAGGCCGCAACGATCCCCCGCGCGTCGGTATTGTGGGTGATGTTGCAGCGCGTGCCGCCCGACATCAAGATCTTTGCGCCGGGCTTGCGATTCTTTTCAAGTAGCAAGGTTTGTCGCCCACGTTCTGCCGCACGAATCGCTGCCAGTAAGCCAGCTGCTCCCGCGCCTACGACAACGACATCCCAACGCATGTTCGAAGTTCCTGAAACGTGAGGGGGTCGGGAGTCTTTTTCGGCTGACGATGATGTACGTCAGGCTTTCCAGCCTGACGGTCAGGCTGGAAAGTCTGACGTACTTGATACGAATCAGCATCTTACACGGCGATCGTCGTGTGGGCATGCGTCCGCTTCTGCTAAAGCCGTTTATCGTAGATAATTCACTGTATTCCAGCAGAAATCCACTCGCCCTTTACTGTTTCTCACTATGCCACTGATCACGATACGCGACCTGAGTATTCGCTTCCGCGGGCCCGCCCTGTTGGACGGAGTTAACTGTACGATCGATCCCGGCCAACGGATTGGGTTGCTGGGTCGAAATGGAGCGGGCAAAACCACGTTCATGCGATTGCTGCGAGGTGAAGTCCAGCCGGATCACGGGCAGATCATGTTCGCGCCCGGCACGAAGATCTCGCTTTTGCCGCAGAATGTCCCGCAACATGTGCGAGGCACAGTTGCGTCGGTCGTTGCCGAGGGTGTCGACTTGGGGCACGACGCGGCGCATGACGAGCACGATGCGGAATGGCGGTCGCAGCATCAGGTCGATCAGATTCTTTCGCGGATGGAACTCGATCCCGATGCCAAGTTCGAGTTGCTCTCGTCCGGCATGAAACGCCGCGTGTTGTTGGCTCAGTCGTTGGTGTCGAGCCCCGATTTGTTGCTGCTGGACGAACCGACGAACCATCTGGACATCGCGGCCATCGGCTGGCTGGAAGAGTTCCTCGGTCGCTGGAATTCGACGTACTTGTTTGTGACTCACGACCGAATGTTTCTTCGCAAGTTGGCGACTCGCATCTTCGAAATCGATCGCGGCCGGCTCTTTGATTGGTCCTGCGACTACGATACGTTTCTCCTTCGAAAGGAAGAAGCACTCGCTGCCGAAGAGAAACAGAACGCTCTGTTCGACAAACGACTCGCTGAAGAGGAAGTCTGGATTCGGCAGGGTATCAAGGCACGGCGCACTCGCAATGAAGGACGCGTACGGGCCTTGAAAGCGTTACGCATCGAGCGAAGCGAGCGGCGGTCAGCGGTCGGCAAGGTGAACTTGAAGATCCAAGAAGGGAAACGCAGCGGCAACCTGATTGCCGAAGTCGAGGGCGTTTCGTTTGCGTACGGCGACAAGCAAATCGTCAGCGATTTTTCCACGACGATCATGCGCGGCGACAAAGTCGGGCTGATGGGCCCCAACGGAGCAGGCAAGACGACACTGCTGCGAATCCTGCTGGGCCAGCTCGCGCCACAAGCAGGTTCTGTGCGGATCGGCACGAACATCGAGATCGCTTACTTCGATCAGTTGCGTGAACAATTGGATGAAGAGAAAACCGTATTGGAGGATGTCGGCGAGGGAAGTGATACGGTTGGCATGGGTGAGAACAAACAGCACGTCATTGGATACCTGCAAAAGTTCTTGTTTACACCCGATCGTGCCCGCACGCCCATTCGCTTCCTGTCGGGTGGTGAACGCAATCGCGTGCTGCTGGCAAAACTGTTTTGCAAGCCTGCGAACGTGATTGTGCTCGACGAACCGACGAACGACTTGGATACGGAAACGCTCGAGATGCTCGAAGAGCGGTTGATTGAATTTGCCGGAACGGTGTTGCTGGTTAGTCATGATCGCGCGTTCTTAAACAATGTCGTGACCAGTACGATTGTCTTCGAGCCTGACGGTACGCGAGAGTACGTCGGCGGCTACGACGACTGGCTACGGCAACGAACGCTGCCCGATGCGAGTGCGTCGCCACGAGCCGCCAAGAAAAAAGACGCCAAGTCGACCGAAGAGAACAAAAATTCCTCCCCAGGGAACGCGGCCAAGCGACGCTTGAACAACAAGGAGCAGCGGGAACTCGACGGGTTGCCGAAGGCGATCGAGTTGCTTGAGGCTGATGCGGCGCGAATTCATCAGCAAATGGCGGAGCCAACGTTTTATCAGCAATCTCGCGATAAGATTGCGACCAAGCAATCGGAACTGAAAACGATTGGCGACAAACTCGCGGCAGCGTATGCGAGGTGGGAAGAGCTTGAACAGGCAGTCGCATCGGCGTGAGTTTTGGCAGGCCGAGTCAACCTGGTGGTGCTGGCAGTGCTAGTAGAGGTTGCGATTGGCCGCTGGCCCGTACTCCCAGACCGAGCGGCTGAAAATGCGGGCTCGGCGAAAATCAGATTGCTGACACTGTATCGATTTTGACGATGAAATCGATTACGTGCTGCGAATCGACGCGAGTTGACTAGCGGCGATTGTCGACCTGGTTGCGATGGAGAATCAACGATGAGACGAGATTTGCTGCTAACGCTGACGCTCGTTTGTTTAGCTGGTTGTACAAGTGCAGGCAAACTATCTAATCCGTTCCTCTCACAGACATCGCCACAAACTCCTCCGGCTCAGTCGCCAGCGAGCCAGACAGCGGTAGCCGCAAGTTCCGATGAGGGCTTCTCGTTCTCCAAGATGTTCCAAATGGTTGGCTTTCAGAAACCTGATACGCCCGCGCCAAGCCTGATACCGCAGGAAGTCGTGGTCCTGGGCAACGTGATCAACACGGTGACCGCGAAATCGGCGGAGCTGAATGTCAATGATCCGCCTGAAGTCACACAACAGAAGGCACAGACCATTCTCGATGCACTGCAAGGTTGGGACAGCACGCTGGCAGCAAGCAATTCCACAGGCTTTATCAACAGCGAGACGGCCCAGACCTTGAACGCATGGGTTTCACAGTTACGAGCTCAAGCTCAGCAACTCGTTCAGTACATGCCGAACCCAGAAACGATCGCGGCGATTCAGCAATTGGCGGGAAGCCTCAGTTCGACGTTCGGTACGATTAGCGCCGCAGTGAATCAAGGCAATGCGGTTTCGCAAGCGTTCCTGGGTGCAAACCGCGGTTAGGCGAGCCGCGCTCACAGACGTCGAGGTTCTCGTGATCGAGCAACGGGATTAATGCTGACGTTACGCTGCCTTGTTTCGTATCTCTGGCAAAGTTCGTGCTACGTTCGCTACTTCTGGGCCAACACGCAGGGCGTGACCTACGCATCTGGACGTGTCCGATCTGTCTCCGTTGCCTTCCTCCGAGTGCCGAACGCAATTCATCCGCCAGCAGGCAGCCGATGTCCAAAAACAATCTCGAAAAGACGATCGCGAGGCTTTCACGCTTAACTGCCAGCCAATTGGGACTGCTGAATGGCATCCTTGATACGTTCGAGCGACCGATTGCGTCACACCGATTGTCGACATCAGATGTGGTTAACAAGGAGTTTCTGATTGCATTTGGCGATGTGCTGAAACTTCACCATAGCATGTCTCAAGACTACCTCGACAAACACCGTTTCGAAGCAGCTATCGAACGGGTTTACAACGCCATTGGCAGGATCGCCAGCCTTCCTGACAACCGATGCAATCCGGGGCACGATCTAACCGTCGATGGCGAAGCGTGGTCATTGAAGACACAAGGTGATAAGGGAATCAAGAGAGACACTTTGTACATTTCCAAGTTCATGGAACTTGGTATAGGTGCGTGGGGCAACGAGAAAGATCTGGCCGGCCTTCGCGATCAATTCCTTCGTCACATGAGAGCTTACAAGCGGATCTTTCAGCTCCGCTATTTTCGATTGAAATCAACGAACTTGAGCCCAATCGAGCATTACTACGAGCTCGTCGAAATCCCCAAAAAACTGTTGGCGGAAGCGAAACGTGGAGACATAACAATGATGCACAATAGCAGTCAAATCCCGAAGCCCGGGTACTGCACGGACGGCCAAAGCAGATTCAAGCTGTACTTCGACGGTGGAACGGAGCGGAAGCTGCAGATCAAAGCTCTTCGCAAAGACCTGTGCGTCGTGCATGCCTCGTGGGAGTTCTAGTCCGGCCACTTTAAACGGCGCTTCGCAATCTCGACATACTCTGCGTTCAACTCAATTCCCAAAAACCGCCGCCCCAGCAACTGGCAGACTTCGCCAACAGTTCCGGATCCGAAAAATGGATCGAGGACATACGAGTCTACTTTGGAGCCGGCTGTCATGCAGCGAGCTACAAGTTCTCGCGGAAATGTTGCGAAATGTGCATCCTTAAACGGTTCGGTGTTAATCGTCCACACGGAACGGCAGCTACGCTTGCTGCCATTCGATGCTGGTTCCTTGACTGCTTCGTAGTCGTAAAAGTACCGCTCTGATTTCGACAACAAAAACATGTACTCGTGAATTCGAGAAGGCCTGTCCTTTACTGACTCTGGTAGGCCGTTGTGTTTGTTCCAAACGATGTCTGACCGAAGATACCAACCGTCGGCCTGAAGCGCAAACGCGAGTCGCCAGGGAACACCAATCAAGTCCTTTGGTTTGAGACCCTCAGGTGTGGGCGCACGATAGTTCATCCCGCGAGCAGCGTTCTTCTTGTCAGTATCTCGCCAAGTTCGGCCCCCGCTTGTGTAACTATCGCCGATGTTCAGCCACAACGTCCCGTCGTCGGAGAGAACGCGACGAACCTCCGAAAAGATTGCCACCAGGTCGCGGATGTAGTCGTCCAGCTTCATCTCGGCACCGATCTGACCCGCAATGCCGTAGTCCCGCAGGCCCCAGTAAGGAGGACTCGTTATGCAGCATTGAAACGTGCCCGCTGCAAGTTTCGCGAGTTCCCTTCTCGAGTCGCCGGTGATAATTTCGCCGCAACGCTTACGACTTTTTGCAGGCTTCTTCGGCGCGGCTTCTAGTTCAGGAAAGAGGCTCCTTGTCATTCCAAACACTCACGTTTCTCGGATCCCGTTCGGCATCGCCACTTAACTCGGCAACGTAACAGGCGGCGAGATAGTGCTCAAGCGTACCCTAGTTCATCACTAGGCAGCTCAACTACCTCTCCGTGGCCGAAGTTCTAATCACCACCCGACGTTACGTCGAGTTCCTATTGTGCGAGTTCCGTCAGATATGGCAACTAGCCTCGTGCAGGGAGACCCATTGAAAACGTGTTTAACATCTCCTTACTGGCGGAACTGCGGTTAGATTTGCGGATCACTTCGAACCAAGTTGTGCGAGCACCAACAGCGATTGGGCCGCTCGCACGCGGACGTCGAGGTTCTCGTGATCGAGCAACGGGATTAGTGCCGGCGCTAGGCTAACTTGTTTGGTATCTCCAGCAAAAGTTGCAGCATAGGTGCGAACCGCAGGATCTTCATCTTGCAGGTTGGCGACCAGGGCACGCAAGCCGGCGGCATCCCCCAAGGCCGCGAGCGAGTGTTCGTTGTAGGCTCGCGATAGGGCGTCGGGAGCGGTCTCGATGTTTTTGCGCAGCTGTGGAAAATCCGCAGCGTCGCCGATGCGTCCCAAGATCCAAGCCGCGATCTTTCTCGTCTCTGGGTCGGCGTCGGTGAGTCTCACTCGCACTTGCTTCAGCGCTTCCTTGTTGCCGACGTTTGCCAACGCAGCACAAGCCATCAGGTGCAGCTTCACGTTCTCGGTCTGCTTGGCCGCACGTTTCATCGCCTTGCCGTCTCCGATTTCGTCCACTTTGTAAAGACTCTCGGCGGCGTGAACGTGACCGTAGGGATCGTCGCCCGCCAGGATGTCGAGCATGACTTGCTTCTTGTCGCGATCACCGGCGCGTACGAGTTCTCGCGCCAAGCCGCAGCGGTGCTGATCGTCTTTCTCCAACGGTAATTTCGGTGCGAGGCATTCTCTTACTTCGTCGCCGTGCCCGGCGAGCGTCAAGCCTTCGGCGGCGTGCATGGATGGCCAAAACTCGTCGCTGTTCATTCCATCGCGAAGAGTTTTTAAGCAGCGATCTCGCAACTCATCCGACAGGTCAAACTTGTCGTCGGCGTTGGTCGGTTTCACTGCCAGAATTTGCACAACCATCAACAGCAATGAACATTGCCATGCGAAGGCGGGGCGAGTCGAGGTACGCAGCATGATAACAACTCCCGAAGGCTAGCGTGGTCGTTAGGCACTCAAGGATTCCAGGTGAACCCAAGAGGCTACTATACTCGCTTTGCCTACGACATGCCTGCCGGGTATCGAGAATGCGGTGCGTTATCGTTGCAGCGTCGTCCCAGGTTGAGCCGCTTGGAGCAACTGCTCTTGCTCGTCGAGTGCGGCCAGCTCCGCATCGGCCTGTTGCCATTTTTCTAGCAGGTCGGGAACGTCCTCGAAGTTCAGATAGATGGGTGGCTTCGTCGGGTTTACGGCCGTTGCCATACCCGCGACACGCCAACCGATGGGCTCTTGGCGTAAGACCCAGACGATTTCGTAAGTCAACTGCTCACCCGACTCTTCGGACTCGCTCCAAGTGCTGTTAACGTGAACACCACCTTGGACATGCTTCACTTCGCCGATCTCATATCGCGCTGATGGAGACCCCGGAGGTTGAACATTCAAGTCATGTTCTTTCGTTTCGCGGCGTGCGATCGTTGTTAACAAAGCTTCAGCAACCTGTTCGTTGCCGTCGCGAAGTGCGTCCAGAAATGCCGTGACGACCTCGTCCGGTCTGCTTGTGTTGGCCACCGGGAGAGGAACTTGGGAGGCGTCGTCGACCGTAAGATCACGGGAATCAGCCGCAGGAGCAGTCGAAGCTACCTCGGCAGACCGATTGCACCCCAAGGAAACAGCGATGATTGATGTCACGACGAGAAACAGCTTCTTGCTCATAACGATGACTTCCCTGTCAGCAGCGAGCGAACGAAATCGAGACCAATGCGCGCGGAGTGTCTCAGTTCTGATTAAACTCGTCAAGTCGAACACGAACCGACGGTCGCCGATCTGCTAGCACCTGATGGAACAGATACACGGGCCGTCGAAATCTCTTGACCGCTATTCCGCTGCGAACGCTTTCTCGTCGGCTTCTTTGCCGCCGAATGAGGTGCGGAAAGCTTCGGCCGCTGCTGACACCGTCGCGTTCTCGCCAGTCAACTTGAGAAAGTAGTTCCCTTTTCCTTCGACGGCGAGAATGACGGCCAACATGCGAGCGCCGGGCATGGCTTCGGTCTTGCGAAGAATAGGCGGGCCGACGGGCTTCTTGTAAGTGCCCGTCACGTCGGCGATCACGTACTCGCCAATCGCCGATTTACCGCTAGTGACCTTCGACTTGCGACCCTCCGCATTGAACTGATCGATCCAGCGATCGATGTTGGCTTGTACTCCGCCGCCACCGCCGAACGAGAAGATTGCCAACTCGGCGGATTCCTTGTCGCCTTCGGCGGCCGGAATTTCGAACTGAGCCAAGCGCAAGTTGCTGGTCGGTTCAGATTGTTTCCAACTGGTCGGAGTCTTGAGCGTGATGTCGCCGACTTTCGCATCTTTCAGTTCGTCAGCCGCGAAGCTGACAGTGGACACAACGATAACGAAGGCCATGGCAGTGTTTAAGCGTGTGAGCATCTTGGATTCCTGTCGAACGCGAGGAAGTTTTGTGAGGGAGTGACTCTGGAACGATGTTAACGATGTTATAGTTTGCGAACGTCGCTCTTATTCATGACCCTCGCAGAATCACGACGGTAACAACCAGCAGCACGACGATCAACAGGCCCAGAATGATCAGCGGGGCAATTGACTTCTTTTTTGCGACGACACGGCGGGCCGGAGCGGCCACGGGCTTGCTGATGTCTTGCTCTTCGTCGTCAGGCACGAGGAACGAGGGAGCTGGTTTTACGGCAGCCGGTTTGGTCGCGGAAGGAACCGCGTCTAATGATGGAAAGATCGGGCCAGCCAACTTCCAATCCTCCCAGCCTTCACGCCACACCATCGAGTCCGCACTGACGCGTCCTTCCGTTAGCCAACGCCGCATGACATCACCTCGCGCTGGACCGTATTGTCCGCCTGCCGAAGGACGAACATACCAGACCGAATCCGGTGATTCCGCGATCGGATCACTCGGGGCCGATTTGCTGGTCGGCAGGGTGGCTGGCTGCTGAATGACGGGATTCGCGGATCGGGCCGTTGCTGTCGCCGTCGCCGAGGCGGCTGGAATTGCGGACGCTCCGTCCGATGTCGGTCGAATCTTAGGAGCATCGACCGGCAACTGGCTCTCCAGCGGAATTTGCACGCGCGAGTCACAATGCGGACAAATCCCGCGTTTTCCAGCGAGGAACGCTTTGATGTTGAGTCGTCGCCCGCAATCGGGGCAATAAAACCGAATGCCCATTTATTTACTTGCCGGTCGGGGCGAAAGGGGCTGGCGTCGGGGGGTGCCTGTGTTTCCAGAGCATCCATTATACATTGAGTCATACTGATGGGAAGCGAAGCGAAATCAGGACCTCTCTTACGATCGTTCTTCCTTGCGGTCAGGGAAGGATCGGCGTATACCAGCACGGTCGTGGGAATGCAGAGAATGGTTGCCATTTTTACGAACATACAAACTGTAGGAATCATTCATGATGAAGGACGAGATCGAAGATCA
>CAUJKL010000571.1 GCA_963204995.1 Planctomycetota bacterium
GGGCGGTGACTTTTTCAATTGGAAGAGACATTGGCCGAAAAAGACTCCCGACCCCCTTGCGCTCATCGCGCTGATCCGCTCGAAGCATTGGAACAGATCGCCCCGTGCTGATAACACGTCAAGCACGCGCCATGCTTCAGCCGAAACGGAGTCACCGCTTCCGCAAGACTTCGGCCAAGCAACGAATCCGCCGCCTCGATCAAGATCGGACAAACGTGTACACCGCGATTCGTGACGATGCGGCTGTGTTCGCAGACCAGCTGCGATGTATCGTAGCCGTCCATCATCTGCGCCGTGACTCGCTCGGTCTCGCGATAGCCGCAGGTGCGTTGCTCTTCGGCTCCCAGTTGAAGCGTCGGCAGAATCTTCAAGCGAGGTCGTGAATAACCTGCCTCCTTCAACATCCGCTCAAAGCTACCAACGACTTGCGTTTCCTTCTCATCCGACCACGTTCGAGTCGCCGTGATGATCGGCAAGAAGTCGTGTTCGACCAATTGCATGACGCCTCGCATCGCACGATCGAACGTCCCTGCTCCGCGAATCGGATCGTTTGTCTCGGGCGAAACTCCATCGATCGACACGCGAAACTCCAACGAGTACAAGCTGTTCGACTCGGCATCGCGAAGTGCTTCCAGCCACTCGTTTTTGAAAACGGTTCCGTTCGTCAAGACGGTCGCCGGGCCGTACCTCAACGTCTCGCACAGGATCGCCACCATTTCGGGATTAAGAAACGGCTCGCCGCCGGTGAAGTAATACTCCTTCACGCCCAACGGCACGGACTCATCGAGCCGATGCTTTACATCGGCGAGCGACAAGAATCCAAACGAGCGATTTTTCGGGCTACAGCCGATGAAGCAATGCTGACACGTCAAATTGCACACAGTCCCTGACACTTGAAACCACAAGTGATCGAGATGGGACAAGGGAATTGCTGGCGCGTCATTGGTCATTGGTCATTGGTCATTGGTCATTGGGAATTGGGAATTGGGAATTGGGAATTGGGAATTGGGAATTCATCCCAACAGGCGGATCGCGGTCTTGTAAAGATCGAGGTCTGCGCGGTCGCCGATGATCGTGAAGAGATCTCGAATCTGTTCGAGGCCAATCGAAACGAGGAAGCTGGGATTCCGCCCATAGCTCTTGGCACCCAGAATATAAAAGTCCGGCTCAGGATTCGTCAGCGACTGAGGTCCGCGAGCCGTCTGAGCGAGACAATCTCCGGAAACCGTCTCTTGTAGCACCGCTGCCAACTTCATCGGGCCTTCCGTTGCGTAACACTGGTGAACTTGGAGCTCTCGATAGATACCCGTATCCGGTCGGCTGCCAACATTGGCGACGATGACATCGAACTCGTCCTTCTCACTCACTTCACCGGCGAGCTCGACGTGAAACTTACTAGCCGCTTCGTCGTACTTAACCGAGACGAGATTCATCCGCGGCTTGAATGTCACCTGGGGCGACCCACTAGTGGCAAGCCGATTCGCTTCGCTCGTCAGTGTCGCACGTCCCACCAAGCGGTCGTCGGCGATAGGTGCGAGCGGACCGGCAGCACTGGTCTGTCTCACGAGCCAGGTGACATGCGTGTCCGGTGCCTCTTCGGCGAGTTTGGCTAAGGCGACCACCGTAGTCGCGGCGGAATATCCAGCACCGATGACCAGCGTCTTGCGACCGACATGCTGTGGTCGAGCGGAACCCAAAACATCCGGCACTCCATACTCGATTCGATCGCGCAGCATCATTTCACCAATCGCGGGCACCCCCCCCTGCCCCGCCCAGTTCGGATTGCCAAAGACTCCGGTCGTATCGATGACGACTTCTGCCGCTGCGACAAACTCGGCACCCGCGCTGTCTCGGCAGAGAATCCGAAAGTCCGAATCGGCGCGATCCTCGGTGCCGATCTCTTCGCCCTTCAACAGATCTGGACGCCCGACACCCACCACTTCGATACCCAACCTCAGATGATCGGCTAACAAATCGGTATGCGACAGCGGCAGCAGGTATCGATCCACGTAGTCCAGTCCCGTCAGACACTCATCATCTCCTGGCGGCACATAGCTTTCGTCTTGGGCTCGCAAAGCAGCCAACCCCAGTGTCGAACGATTCATCCCAAAGGGGCTGAACATCCGCACGTGTCCCCACCGCAAGATGTTGTCGGCGACGCAGCCGCGTTCATAAATATCCACGTCGTATCCGAGAAACCTCGCGTAAAGCGCTGCTTCAAGACCGATCGGCCCCGCGCCAAGGATTGCAATTCGTGCTGGTGTATCCACTGCCATCGATAAAAAGACCCTAGAATGCTGGCGTTTGAATCCTATAAGATAGAACGCGGCGTCATTGTACGGTGGCGTACGGTTTCCAGACAACCAGCGGCAAGTTGACAACGAATGACCAACCTTCGAGCGTGCCATTGCTGCGGGCTGATTCATCGCGTACCGCCACTGGCTCACTCGCAGCGCGCCACGTGTACTCGCTGCCGAGCTACGATCCAACGCGAATCCCGAGGTCGGCTCGCCGCCAGCAGAACAGCCGCAGCAGCTCTGGGAGCATTCATTCTATTTTGGCCGGCGACGCTGTTGCCGATTCTGGAGACAGAACGGCTCGGGCACCATCAGGAATCAAGCCTGCTGTTCGGGACGATCGATCTCTTGAGGCACGGCGACTGGTTCATCGGGATCATCGTGCTCGTGTTCTCGATCATCTTTCCACTGGTCAAGATTGTCATGTTGCTCGAACTCAGCTTGCTGAGCCTGCTCAAGCGACGGCACAAGGCGTTGACGTATCGCATCATGGAGTATGCCGGCAAGTGGAGCATGATGGATGTCATGCTGCTCGCGTTCCTCGTGATGCTGGTAAAGCTCGGCGACTTGGTGGAGTTCAATTTCGGACCAGCCGTCGTGGCATTCGTGCTGTGTGTCGCAATGAGCATGATCGCGTCGATGTCTTTCGATCCCCATGCCATTTGGGAGGAACAGCCATGAGTCCAGCATCGGGCGATCAGTTTCCGGAAGCTCAAGTTCACGAAGCCAGCAACATGGCTTCGGTGATTCGTCGCAGCTCGAGTCGTTTATGGATCGTGACAGGAATCTGTCTGATCGTGGCGGTCATTCTATTTGCTTCGGCAAATCGGAATCGAGGAACTCACATCGCAGTACGCTTTCAACAAGGGCATGGCATCAAGCCGGGCGATGTGCTTCGCCATCGCGGCATCGAGGTCGGCGAAGTCGCGTCCGTGAAGCTGGACGATGATCTGGCGACGGTGATCGTCAACATCGTACTCGAACCTGCGTCGGCCGGGCTGGCGCGGGAAGGAAGTCGCTTTTGGATCGAGCGCCCGCGGCTGAGCTTGGCTCGCGTCAGCGGACTGGAAACGGTGGTTGGTGCCAAGTATCTCGGCATTCTTCCAGGCGATGCCAACGCTCCGCCAAAGTTCCAATTCGACGGAGACGAGTCGCCGTTGATGGTCTTCGACACTCACGTACGCGAGATCGAGATTCACTTTCGTGACGGACACGGTTTGCAAATTGGCGACGAACTGAAATATCGTGGCATCGTCGTGGGAGAAGTCTCGAACGTGGACCTGAACGGCGAGTTGTCCGGTGTCACGGTCAATGTACGTCTTGCCGAGAGTGCTCAGAACCTCGCACGCGCCGGCAGTCAGTTCTGGATCGAACGACCGGATGTCAGCCTGACGGGAATCCGCGGCCTGGAAACGATCGTTGGCGGACGCTACTTGGCGGTCGCTCCCGGCCCCGACGACGCAGAGTTGCTCACGTCCTTCACCGGGCTCGACGTCGCACTAACGACGACCGAAAGAACTGAAGGCGGGTTAGAGATTACGCTGGAAGGCGTGCATCGGCGAGGCGTTCGACCGGGCGCTCCTGTTCTCTATCGCGGACACAAGATCGGACAAATCGTCTCGCTGGGCCTGTCACCGGACGCATCTCGCATTGAAGCCCGGGCCTACATCGAACCGGCGTTCAAACGAATTGTTCGAGCCAACACGGTCTTCTGGAGTACGAGCGGAATCAAGGCGAACTTTAGCATCACCGGCGGTTTTGACCTGAGTGCTGAAACACTGGAGACGATCGCAGCCGGTGGCGTATCTTTGGCAACTCCCGATACTCCGGGCAAGGCCGTGAACACGGGGCATCGCTTCACGTTGTTGAGCAAAGGCGACGAGGGCTTCGATGAGAGTACGTGGACCAGTTGGCAACCACATATTGCACTCGGCTCGATCGAGTTGCCCGATGCCTTGACATTGCCGCAACCGGCTCGCGCCACATTGGCTTGGCGCGAGAAGCGGCTCGGGCTGACACGCAGTCGCCAGCGCGAAGGCTGGCTGTTGGCGTTGTCGGACAACCGATTACTTGGTCCGGCCGATCTGCTGATTCCGCCCGATACGGCTCTCGATGGCCAAGCGACGCTGCAGTTGCTAGGCCAAGAGATTCCAGTCAGCGTGCAGCGCATCGACCTGCACGGCAAGCTCGCTACACTGCGACTGGAGAAGCCATTAAAAGATGTCGTCGCATGGCCCATCGAGCGGCTGCGCAAGCCGCAAGCGATCGAAGAGGTCTTCACGCTTGCTGAGTCTGCTGAATCAGGCTTCCCGATTCCAGCCAACCGTCTCTCTGCTACTCCGAGCGTTGACGAATGGGATGTCGCTCCTTCGTTTTCGATTAGTCCGCAGTTGCACGGCGCTTGCGTCGTCTCGCGAACCGATGGTGCGGTCGTGGGGTTGATCGTCGTTGATCGCGGAGTTGCCGGAATCGCCTTCGTTCCAGGAAAATGACCAGCGTCCATCGCATCGCGCGCTCGGCGCAGGTCTCCCGACCTCGCCGAAACGCCCGACCGCAGGTCTCCCGAACCGCGAACCAGCTCCAAAGGCTGGGAGACCTTCGGTCGGAGCTAGGTGCGGGGTCAGAGACCCGCGCACAGCGAGGTGCGAGGTCAGAATGTAGGCCGGAACAAGTCTTCGCAGTTCCGGCAGGAACCAAGCGTGTCACCACTGCCGGAACGGCGCAAAGCCTTGTTCCGGCCTACTCTTCCTTGTTCACGATATCGTACGCATAGCCTTGCTCGCACAGAAACAACTGCCGCTTGTGAGCGAACTCCTGCTCGACGGTATCTCGACTCACGATCGTATAGAAGTGAGCCTGATTCTGCCCCGCCTTCGGACGTAGGATGCGGCCCAAACGCTGAGCCTCCTCTTGACGCGAACCGAACGTACCGGAGATCTGGATCGCGACCGAAGCGTCGGGCAAATCGACGGCGAAGTTCGCCACTTTGGAAACCACCAGCGTTTGCAAACGTCCGCTCTTGAAATCCTCGAACAACCGGTCGCGTTTCAGCTGCGAAGTCGTTCCCGTAATGACCGGGACATCCAACTGCTTGGCGATTTCATTCAGCTGTTCGACATACATGCCAATGACCAACGTCGGCTCGCCGGAATGCTGCTGCAAGATCTCACGAACAACATCGAGCTTGTCCGGATTCTCGGACGCGAGGCGAAACTTCTGGCGCCGATCCGCTACGGCGTATGGCATGCGTCCGGATTCGGGTAGCGGCAAGCGAATTTCGGTACAACAAGCCGAAGCGATCCAACCTTGTTTCTCCAGCACTTTCCACGGCACATCGACCTTCTTCGGTCCGATCAAGGCGAACACGTCGTCTTCGAGATGTTCTTCGCGAACCAGTGTCGCAGTCAGCCCCAAACGCCGCCTCGCTTGCAGCCCCGCCGTCACCTGAAACACCGGAGCGGGCAACAGATGAACTTCATCGTAAATGATCAGGCCCCAATCGCGTTGATCGAACAGCTCCAGATGCTTGAAGGGCGCGTGCTTATTTTCTCGCCAGGTCATGATGTTATAAGTGGCGACCGTCACCGGCAGGACATCCTTGTGTGAACCGTTGTACTCGCCGACCTGATCTTCATGCAGCATCGTTTTGTCCAGGATCTCGCCGCACCATTGCCGCGTGGCCGTGACGTTCGTCGTCAGGATCAGTGTCGATGTTTGCAACTTCGCCATGCACGCCAACCCCACGATCGTCTTGCCAGCACCACACGGCAACACGATCACTCCCGAACCGCCTCGCGCGGCACCCGCCGCATGAAAGATGTCAGCCGCATCACTCTGGTAGGACCGCAGTCGAAACGCATTGCCCGACAGCGTCTGTTCGCGGAGCACGATCTCCAACGGTTCGCCTTCTCGATAACCAGCCAGATCCTCGACCGGGAAACCCGCTTTCAGCAGTGCCTGCTTCAGGCTGCCTCGATGAATTGCCGCGACGTGAAACTCGGTATTCGACAGACGCTCGACAAGCAACGGTGCCACGTGTTTGTGCCGACTGATCTCTTCGGCCAGCGGTCGATCCGCGGCGGTCAGGACAAGATGTTCCGCGTCGCGAGTTAACTGCAATCGACCATATCGCGACGCGAGGTCCCGGATCTCGAACACGACATTCTGCGGCACTTCGTACTTCGAGAACTGCTCGAGCGTATCGAGGATCTCTGCGGTGGCGACACCCGCCGCTGCCGCGTTCCAAATCGACAAGGGCGTGATGCGATACGTGTGGATGTGTTCGGGCGACTTGATCAGTTCGGCGAACCGCGACAGTCGATCGCGTGCCTCGACGTAACGCGGGCCATCCACTTCGGCTAACACCGTATGGTCGCCCTGCACGATCAGCGGATTCTCGGGGCGAAACACGCTCATTGATCGCTAATTTTGACCTCGTACTCGCCCTTGAGCGCGCGAATCGCTTTGGTCACTTCCGGCTCGAATTGCCGCGAATACGAGAGAGCAAGTCGTGTACGATCCGCCTCGACCGGACAGCAGACATCCGTCAGCAGCTGTTGCAACCGCTCCAGAAATTCGCGATCCGGACAAAGCAGTTGCACGCTGGTGACGCGCATCAACGTGACTTTGGTCTTGGCTTCGCGTTTCTTTTTAATCGCCTTCGCCTTGCTCGGAAAAGCGCTGCGCGTCTTATCGGGGAGCGGCGAAAAAGATTGCTCGCCATGCTTCACTCGCAGTGGCGCGAGCTGCTGTCGTTCCAGCTCCGTAAACAAACGGTCGGACGAACGCACGATATCAACGCCCGGCGAGACATTTTCGACGCGGAACTTTTCGATGTCGGCTTCCTGTTTGTTCGTTTCCAACAACGAGTAACCCAAATACAGCACGAACTTGTCGCCGTGGGCGGCCCAATCTTCCAGTTCGCGCCGCACGTTGGCGGGCAAGGGCTCGGGCGAGAG
>CAUJKL010000572.1 GCA_963204995.1 Planctomycetota bacterium
GCGGAACTTGGTGCGAAACGTGGCGAAGGTGGAGTGGTCGATGTGACGTCCTTCGACCAGCCAGATAAAATCAAACCGATAGTGGCAAGCCTCTTCCAACTTGCGACTGCTGCGGATGCCGCGGTACATGCCGTACAGGATCGGTGGCTGCCCCCAGGTGTCCGTTGTACTCGGCTTCCCAGTCGGACCAATCAATCTCCGCCAAGATTTCGTCGACCAAACGAACCGGATCGTCCTTGTCGATCATCGAGTCCAAAGTGGGAGAAAACACTCGTGTCCGTTCCCGATCCAGAAACGGTTCAGCCCAATAACCCGTGACTAACATGGCGCACCTCCTTCCGCCGAAGGAAACGCGGACTCTATTTATACTACGAACCTATCCGGAGGATCGATCAGCTAGCACCAACCGGTTTTGCTAGACTGCATTGCCAGCAAATCGGCTGATTAAATCAACAGACCCCTTGCTCGAAGGTGGAGACGCGATCTTGATTAGCAAAGTGTGTCTATAGCGTTGCTGCCGCGATCGTCCTGGTGGACTGACGGTGTGCCAACATCGGGGGACTGCTAGCTCCGGAGTTCTCTTGACACTCCATCAGCCCCCACCTATTCTTCGCCGAGTTTCTCGACCCACGCCGGAAAGGATGCAATCGATGCAGAGCCGGGTTGACTGGAAGAACACGACGGTGACCGTCACCGGTGGTGCCGGATTTCTCGGGCGCGTGGTGTGTGACAAGCTGCGTACACGCAATTGTCGAGCGATCAGAGTGCCGCGCAGCGCGAACTACAAAATACGGCGCGAAGTGCGTGAAGCTGCAGAACGGGGCGCTAATGATGATCTGGCCGCCTGCCTTGAGCAAACGCGTCATCTTCTCTAGAGCCCTGACTGGATCAGTCACGTGTTCGAGCACTTCGGTGCAAAGCACTGCGTCATACAGTCTGTCTTCAGGGATGTCGTAAAGATCACAGACGTCGCTGACCGGCCGATTAATACGGTTTTTTTAACCTAGCGCCAATTCTCGCATTCTGCGACACTACGCTACTGTTCACACTTTGGGCGATCATTCTTGGTGTTGGAGTCGATTCGATGGAACTACCTCGTCGCACTCGCGGAGATGAGTTGTTGCCGGCTGGGGCAATGGTTAATCTGCGCCAGCGGCTTCGCGACCTCTCGCCGCATCACGACCTTACAAGTGTCATCGTCCACGCATTCGATCATCGGACGCGAATGCTTCCGTTCATCTTTGCCGATCGGCGGATGGCACCAGCAGGCGCTCGCGCGATTGGGTCGGCGATGTTCGCCATCGGATTTGAGAAGACGCGCATCGTGCTGCAGCAGTGGAACAAGTAATTCGATCCGCGGCACATGAAGCTTGACGGCCGTGTGCCCGACCTGTTCATGGTTTCAAGCATGCCTTGGCACTCAGCGGCGTGTGACCGGTTGATTCGGCAAGCGTGCCAGATCGATGCGGCTGACCGACCGTTGATTATCGTGGGCGGGCTGCTGACACCTGATGCTCGTGCCCTCGCCGGGGTCAAAGCTGTTTGTTGGCACTTATACATCCGGCATGGCTTTTGAATCCGTCAACGAAAAGCCGATTGAACAGCGCATCGTCGATGGAAATTACGTCGTCGCGTCCGAACATCCGCGTCCATGGATCAAACAGCTCAACCTGCTCGCCGCGTACTTCTACTTTTTCAATCCGCTTCGCATGTTCGTCGCGCTGCTTCGGCCAAAGTCGGCGATCCCTCACGTAGCTGACGAAACGAGTCCCCCCGAGGAAGTCGACAAAATGTCGCGCGGCCGGCGTCGATGGCGACGTATTCGATACCGTACCGTCGCACATTTCGCCGACGCTGCGATGCAGTTGGTCGGAATGATGGGGCTGTTTCACACATTTCGGCACACGATCGTGTGGGCAGGGAAACTCCTTCGCGGCAAGATCAAGCGATGCACAAAGCCGCCTGGTATTCGCATTCCAATGCGAGGTATTTACGGCGAGGCCGCGCCACATGCGTTGCCCGGCACACCCGTTCCGGCGGACAATCACGTCCAGGTCACACTCGAACAACTTGAGGAGTCCGGTTCAAAAGCCGCGTAATCGCGGCGGCGATATCTGCGAGCGAGTCACTAAATCCGGCTCTGCGGATACTCCGCCTAATTCTACTCGGTGTCCGCCGCCGTCACGGTGAAGCCATCGACCATGATCAAACGACCACCCGTGTAGTTCGAAGCGGGACCGATGCCGACGTCCGTGAGTGTTGGGCCTGGGCGTTCTGCGGCTCGCAAGGCGAGTTCGCGACTGATCCGTCGGAGTACGTTGTGAGGGATCTTCTTCCGCGCGCGGCAGTAGGCAGGCTCCTGTATTCGTGCTGTCAATCTTTTGTCCCAGCGCCAGCCACAAGGCGGCAATGCGCACGACTGCCGCCAGGCAACTACGCTGTTCTTCTTTGAAGAAGACTTGCGAGAGCAAGCCCCAGAGAGTGATCGCGGGCGTGTAGACGGCGTCTTCTGTCTGTCCGAAATCGACACCTTCTTCGGCGAAGATCTCGGCGACGCGTTGATCCGTGACGAGCGAGCGAAAGGGCAACTCTTCGGAACTCAGAAGCGAGCGATGAAGGAGAGAAAACTGAGTTCGTGGTTTGGCTGCTTTGTTGTAAAGTGGCATCGACCTTCCCTGGTCCTATACTTATGCCAAGACTCCATTCCAGGGAAGGTTTCGCCGACGCGATGATAACGGCCAGTCGGTTTCGCCCCAACACGACTTCCCCCCGCTTCGGCAAAGCTTCGCAGGAAATAAACACTCGCCGCCGTGTGCCCCTTAACGCTGCGCCGAATTCAGCGAAAATGATCGGCAGTGCCATTCGTTCTTGACACCTTTGCTCCGGTCCCATTTCTCTCCGCTCCTCCCGGCGGCATCCTCCGCGAGGTTGTCACCGGCCAAGACACGCGCCGATTTGGCGACTAGAACCGCATCGCGGTGAAGCCACCGTCGACGTAATAGGCCGCGCCCGTGATGAAGCTGCCGCCCTTGCGCGAAGCAAGTAGCACCGCCGTACCAATCAGTTCGTCCGGTTCGCCGAAGCGAGCCATCGGCGTCTGCCCGAGTATGTTGGCCACGCGTGTCTTGTCGAGGATCTTGCGATTCTGTTCGGCCGGGAAAAATCCGGGACAGATGGCGTTCACTCGCACGCCCTGGGTGGCATACTCGCGGGCGACGTTTTGCGTCAGGTTCACGACCGCTGCCTTCGAAGCCGAATAGGCGAAGACGCGTGATAGCGGAAGATGTGAAGTGACGCTGCCGATGTTGATAATCGAGCCGCCGGTCTCCTGTGCTGCCATTGTCGGCGCGAAGATCTGGCAGGCGAGGTGCGTCGCGAACAGGTTGCCGTCCAGGATGCGGTGCCAATCGTCGTCCGTGATCTCTTCGTAGGGCGTCGCGGCGTTGACACCAGCACAATTCACGACGATATCGACGTGGCCGTGATCGGCAACGACAGCGTCTCGCAAGGCTGTGACCGACTCGCGGTTCGTGCCATCAACGGATTTGAAGCTGGCCGTTCCGCCCGCTGCTACGATGGCGTCGACTCGCTGGCCGCCACGTTCCTCGCTTCGCCCAGAAACGACGACGTGAGCACCGGCACCAGCCAAGCCGTCACACAAAGCGCCGCCTAAGACGCCGGTGCCGCCGATGACGACTGCGACTTGGCCTTCGAGACTAAACAACTGTTGAAGATATTCAGAAGACATGGTGTTAGTTTCTATGTGTACGATGGCCCTCCGAGGCCTTCGAATCCTTGCGGTTTAGTGATCGACGGCCTCGGAGGGCCATCGTACAAGAGTATCCGGATCGAACTAAGTTCGGGTTTCGCACTTTTTTTGGACTGCGGTGACTTGTCACCGCTTTGCTCTCCAGTGCGAAGCACTTTTTCAGCATCACCGCAACTTACCTAGGATTGCGAATAATTGGCTCCAAGTCGAAAAATACCAAAGCGGCGA
>CAUJKL010000573.1 GCA_963204995.1 Planctomycetota bacterium
CTGGATCAGGAGTTCTGAGGTTGCTGTTCGGTGGCTTCGGGAGTCTCGTTAGCCGGATCTTTGTCAGCGGCCTTTTTCTTTGCGGCTGGTTTTCGCTCCTTTGCTTCCGCCTTGGGTGCCGACTTCGCCTCGTCCGGCTTCGCTTCTTCAGCAGTCGGATACACCGGGAACTTGGCGACGGGCATCAAACCACGATCGATCAGCCAGATGTTGCGGAAGCGAACGGGATCTTTGTGATTCTGGAATCGGATTGGCAGCAGCGTCGGAGCCTCTTCTTGGCCCGCTCCGGTTTTGTTGGGCAGGTCGAAATTGTTTTGAACCTTGACGCCGTTTAACCATGCCGTGACGCGAGCATTGCGAACTTTGCTTCCGTCCGCAGCCCAGCGAGGTGCCGTGAACTCGACATCGTACGTTTGCCATTGAAGTGGCGGCAAGCACATGTTCACGTCAGGGGCGCGAGTTCGATAGAGACTTCCCGCACCGTTGAACGTGGGCTCTTCCGCAAACGAATCGAGAATCTGCAATTCGTAGCGGCTTTGCAGATAGAGACCGCTATTGCCGCGAGCCTGTCCGGTCGCCGCTGGCATGTAGGGCAAACGAAACTCGACGTGCATATTGAAGTCCTGGAACATGGGCTTCAAGTCGGCGCCTGCCATCAGTAGACCGTCGGCAGTCATCTCGCCGCTGCTGAACTGATCCGTATTAGTTCCATCGAACAGAACGATGGCATCTTTTGGCGGCTGTGCCCCGAGCGTGGGACTTTCGCGAGTGATTCGCTCGAGTCGACCGACTTGCTCTCCTTCGCAATCGATGAGCAAGCAATGATCATCCTCGACGAAGATCGCCCAGGGGCCGCCCGACATGACAACGAAGTCACCGGAACGACGACCAATCAGCTGAATCGCGCCCGGCTTAAAAGTCTTCTGGCCGGGTAAGCCACCTCGATATTGCAATGCTTCGTAGTTGTCGCCACCAATCGGGCGGATCTGCAAGCCCAGCGGTTCGAACTTGTTCTCGCCAACCGAGATCGGCCCGACGAACTCGCCTAGCAAGGCATATTCGGGGTCGTTCTCCGGGATACTCGTCAGCACGACGTTCTTCACCGGTTCGGCTGGCTTGTCCTCCGCATGATCTTGTCCGTTGGCCGCGACGACAGTGATCGACATAGAAGCAAGTAGTGCGAAAACGGTTGGGACGCTGGTTAGCGGCGAGCGCAGTATTCGAGCAGACATTTACATCCTCAATCAGAAACCGGGGTGTCGAGCCAACACGGGCGGAACTTACAATCGGTTCAATTCTGATTGCGGGGCACGGCCAATGCAACCCGCGGCGACGACTAATCTCTATGACGAAGCCGTTGACGTCTCGTCGGGTTCGAGATGACACTGTATGCAGTTCGTCCGCTCGGGATGCGAGCAGCGGATCTCTGGACGAGCCGCCTGGGAACTGTGGCAGGCATTGCAGTTCTCGCGCATGAACTTGGCGTGCGGCATCACGGGCGGTGCCCCGCGATACTGCCGCGAGCCGAGACGAAGATCCTGTGCCCTGCCCACGAAGTTGCTGCCGACCATCACCGGAACTGAGTTCTTGAAGACGTGACACTGGACGCAGTTTTGGACAGCACCCTCCACCGGCGTGCCGACGTGAGGATTCGCGGGCGCGAAGCCGACGCCCGGGCGCGAGCTGCCTGTTGCGGTGTGACACGCGGTACATGTCGCCCCGAGAGGCGGATGCGGAATCGTGGGCGGAGCCCCGTCGTAGGCGCGACGTTCGGCTCGCACGTTCGATGCGGTGAGGGCGACCGCGGACGTATCAATTTGCTGGCCTTCGCAACCAACGAAGATCACCAAGAGTAGTCCAGTCAGGATCGGGAAATCGTATCGCATCGCTCTCATGCTCTTTCGATCTGCACCGCGCACTTTTTGTAGTCGGGCTCTTTGCTGATGCAATCCATGGCATCAAGAGTTACGCGATTGATCAGCCGGCCTTCATCGAAGAACGGCACGAAGACAGTTCCGCGCGGAGGCGTTCCGCGACCATCGAGCTTGGCCCGCAAAAGTAGCTCGCCACGTCGACTCGAAATCTTGATTCGCATACCGTTCGAAATGCCCAACTGTTGTGCGTCAGCTCGATTCATCTCGCAGTACGCTTCGGGAACCGCTTGATGCAATTCTTTGATGCGTTGCGTCATCGAACCCGAATGCCAATGTTCGAGTACGCGTCCCGTCGTCAGCCAGAACGGATACTCTTCGTCCGGCGACTCGGCAGGCGGATGGTAGGGCCGTAGCCAAACAACCGCCTTCTCGTCGGTCTTGGTCGCTTTATAAAAGTGGACACCGCGTTCCTTCTTCACGTAGGGGTCTTCACCGGCGGCATAGCGGTAACGCGTCTCTTTGCCATCGACGACGGGCCACCGCAGTCCGCGCGCTTCGCGCAACTGCTCGTAGCTGGCCAAGTCCTTGCCTTTGCCAAGCCCGAAGCTGCGGTACTCCTCGAACATCGGCTGATGCCAGTCGTCCTCGGGCCAAGGGAACAGGTTGTCCATCCCCATGCGTTTGGCAACTTGAATGATTTGCCAAGCGTCTTCCTTGGCCTCGCCGGGTGGCTCGACCAGTTTGTCCCAGTGTTGCGTGCGGCGTTCGGTGTTGCCGAACATGCCTTCACGTTCGACCCACGCGGCCGACGGCAAGATCAGATCCGCAGCCGCCGTCGTCGGCGTCGGATAGATGTCGCTCACGACGACAAATCGTCCGTCGCCAGGAGTCCGTTCGAAGCGATTCAAGTTTGGCAGCGTCACCCACGGGTTGGTGACTTGAATCCACATCGCCTTCACATCACCACGGATCAAGGCGCGGAACATGTCGACCGTGTGATAGCCAGGCTTGGCGGGAATCGTTCCCGGCTCCAGGCCCCAGATTTCTTCTGCTTTGGCTCGATGCTCATCGACGGTGACGAGCATGTCGGCGGGCAGCCGATTCGACAACGTGCCGACTTCGCGAGCGGTTCCACACGCCGAAGGTTGTCCGGTCAAGCTGAACGGATTGTTGCCGGGCCGGCTGATCTTGCCCGTCAAGAGATGCAAGTCGTTAATGAGATTGTTCATCCACGTGCCGCGAACGTGCTGATTGACCCCCATGCACCACAAGCTGAGCGTCGCCCGCTTCTTGTCGCCGTACATCTCGGCCAAGGAGCGGATCTGTTGTTCGGGAACGCCCGTCAGTTCGCTGACCTTGTCGGGCGTGTAGTCCTTCAGGAAGGTTTTGAGCTCCTCGAACGAACTCGCCGCTGCGGTGTCACTGAACGTGTAGTGTTCGGCTTGTTCACCAAAACATCCGTATCCGATCTCGTCGACGTTCTCGTTGCCACGTTGAAAAACGAGGTTCTCTTCGATGAAGGCGTGATCCACTTGGTCGTGCTCGATGATCAAATGCAGTAGGCCGTTGGCCAGTGCCAGGTCCGTACCCGGTTTGATCTCGATGTAGGTGTCGGCGAACTGTGAAGTGGGCGTAAAGCGAGTCGCGATGTCGACGATTCGTACGGCTGGGTTTTGGCGTTTGTGTTCCAACATGCGGCTGAAGAGCACAGGGTGCATCTCCGCCATGTTGTTGCCCCACAGGATGAAGTCATCGGCCGCTTCAAAGTCGTCGTAGCAGCCCATCGGCTCGTCGCTTTGGAACTGCGTCATGAATCCCATGACTGCCGACGCCATGCACAGCCTCGCGTTGGGATCGAGGTTATTGCTGCGCATGCCGGCCTTGACCCATTTCAACGCGGCATAGCCGTCGAAAATCGTCCATTGGCCGGAGCCGTACATGGCAACGGCGTCGGGGCCGTGTTCGGCAAGCGTGTCTTTGAACTTGGTCGCAATCAGGTCGAGTGCCTCGTCCCAGCTGATCTTCTCGAAGCCGCTGCCATCGGCCTTGCGAAGCAACGGGTGTGTCAGTCGGTCTTTACCGTACAGCAAGCCGGGCAGGTGATATCCCTTTGCACACAGAAGCCCTTTATTGACTTCGGCCAGCTTGTCACCACGAACCGCAACGACCTTACCGCCTTCCACGCCGACCTCAACGCCGCATCCCGTGCCACAAAACCGACAAGGTGCCTTGCCCCAGGCGAGCTTGTCGGGATTGAGGAGCTGTTCTTCGGTGATGAGCGTTTCGTGCGAGCAGCCTAACGCGGCGGCGGTTGCAGTGGCGGTCGTCGCCAGAAATCCTCGGCGGTCCATGATCTCGTGCCTTTTTAATACGCCTGATGTAGGACGACGCAGAACTGACTTGCTAAACTAACTTGAATTCAAGGATACCACAGTTGGTCACGGGTGCCACGGTTGGCTTGCCCAACCGTGAATTCGCACTGCTGGGCAAGCCAGCAGTGGCACCCAACGAGGCTGTGATTTTATTGGGTGGGATAGGCTTCTAGCCTGTCAGAAATGCGGGGAAAATGACAGGCTGGAAGCCTATCCCACGATTTTTTCACAACCTCAACGCGGATTACTAGCGATTCACAACGTCGTCGTCGACTCGCAAGGGATTATTCGCCGCTTGCCGGTGGCGTGGCGGCACTTGTGCCGGCATCTCCCTCATTGGCGGACGCCGCTGGTTTATCGGCATCTGTCGCGGCGGGAGGCGTCGCATCGTTTGCTGCTTTCGCCGGCTTCTCATTGGATGCGTCTGCTGGCGGTGCCGCATCACTTGCCTCTGCCTGAGCTTGCTTCAGATCGTCGGCGATGCCTCTGTGAACCGCAGCATGATCGCCGGTGAACTTGATTTTGTCCTTCTCGTACCACCTGTGTTCGGGCCGAGCGAGTATCTCGTCAATCACGGCTAGCACCAACTGAGCCGACTCGCCTTTGCCAGCCGCCGTCGCATGTTCGGCGATCTCACGGGCTTGTGGAATCAACGCTTGATAGAATCGCTCCGCCACCTCGTACATGCCGTGCCAGTGGGCGTAGTCAGGAGCCATCATCGACGCACCATGTCGTGCCCGGCGGCCTTCATGATGCCACAGATAGAACCAGGTCCATTCGATCTCGTCGTCGAATTGTGCCTTGCTGATCAACTCGTTGCTGGTCAGCGCGGCCATGATCGCCTCGCCCGGCTTCGCAAACTTCTCGTTGTAGTTTACGACAAAGTCGTCGTACTGCTTGTAGAACGAGTTGATGTAGTTCTGCGTGTGACAATGGAGACACACTTGCTGCATGTTCTGGCGCTTGTCTTGCCAGGTGCTAGTGACCAGCTGACGTCGCTTGGCGGGATCGGTCTCCGTCACGATCTTGCCGTTGATGTCGGTGTCCATGACGACACTGACGGGCGGACGATTCGTCCACGACAATCGATCGCCCGGATCGTGCGAAATCTTCTCGCCATTCAATGTGTTGGCGGACATGTGGCAAGAAGCACAGGTTGGTGCTTGTGTGTAATCGCGACCGAGCACCCAATCCTTCGCATCGAGGTTCATGTGATCTTTCAAGTCACGAAACGCGACGCCGTGCTTCGACTCTTCGTAGATTTCCTTTTGCGGATGGTCGGGGCCAAGGTGGCACTTACCGCAATTCTCCGGCTGTCGAGCGCGGCGTGGCGAGAAGTCATGTCGCGAGTGGCATGCCGAGCAAGAGCCCAATGAGCCGTCGAGGTTCAACCGACCGATGCCGGTGTTCGGCCAGGAGCTGGCACTGAGAACGGGCCGACCGCTGGCGTCGTGTTTGATGAGTGCCACAGCGTCCATGTTGGTTGGCTTGCCCGTGGCGTCCGGCTTCAGTTGATCGACGCTGATCAAGCTTCCGTCAATGCCTTCGAGCGAGACCTTGCTGCCGTGACATTGCTTGCAACCAACGTCGACGCTGGCGTTGCCATTTACCGTTTCGATCGACATGCCTGGAGTGGGCGAGTGTGGATTAAAACGCGTAAGTGTTTCGATGATGTTTCCCTGTTCGTCCTTCACGTCCTCACGAAAGCCTTCGACAACTTCCGCCAATCGATTGTCGAGCGACGCCAGGATATTCCCGGCTTTGGCGTGGTGGCTACGTTCGAACTCCTTATGCTCGTTCTGATGGCAGTGACCGCAGTCGCGCGGCGTGACGATGGTGGCAATCGTGTGACCATAGTGCGTGAAAGCGTCGACGTCGTCCGTCTCGGCCTTATGGCATTCAACACAGCCAACGCCTTTCACGGCGTGCGTGCTGCCCTTCCAATGGTCGATGATGCCGGGTGACGATTTCTCATGGCATTCAACGCACTGGCGAGATTTCATCGGGACAGCGATGTGGTGTGCCGTGAGTCCGGCCTCTTCCTGCTTGCGGGTCACTTCCACCCACTGAACAAACACCAGCGACAGCAAAAAGATGAAACCAAGGATGGCGATGATGATTTGTTTAGCTCGTAGACTCATCTTCTTTTCGTTTCCGACTCCAGGAATGATTTAGTGTGCTTTTGTAGGGTGGGCTGTGCCCGCCATTCGGTATCGGTGGGCACGGCCCGCCCTACGAATTCGATGCAGTTTCTAGTGAGTGACAACAGCTTCCCAAACGGTCAATCCAACGAGTAGCAGCGTGGCAACAATGCCGATGTAGACGCTGATTTCTTTTTTGCCGGTAATCTTTCGCAACGCGCCGTCGATCCAAGGCCACAGGAACATGGCACCTACGATCAAGCCTGTGCTGAGCACGGCAAACGATAGCGAGAACAGTTTCAGCCAGCGAAACGACACGTAAAACCACCACTCGGGCTTGATCACTTCGGGCGTCGTGAGTGGATCGGCCTTCGGTCCCATCATGACCGGAAAGATCGTCGAGATGGCGCTGAGCATGATCATCAATACCAAGCCGATGGTTAACTCGGTGAGCAAGTGATCGGGAAAAAAGTTGAAGTGACGCGGAGTCTCGTCGGATTCATCCTCCGTGCGGAACTCCGAGACACCGTGCAGGCGAATGAACGTAATGTGAACGGCGATCAACAGGATCATCGTCGTCGGCAGAACGGCCGCGTGCAGGATATAGAACCGTGAGAGGGTGCGTTCGTTGTAGCTGTCGCCACCCAGTAACATCTGCTTCGCGAACCGTCCGGCGACGGGCACCGCATCGCTGATGTTGGCGGCAACCGTCGCACCCCAGTAACTGAGCTGCTCAAACGCCAAGCTATATCCAGTAAAGCCGACCAACAGCGTACACATCAACAGACACATCCCGATCAACCAGTTGATCTCACGGGGACGTCGATACGCTCCGGTGAAGTAAACTCGCATCTGATGCAAGATCACGGCAGCGATCATGAAGGTCGCGGCCCATTTGTGCATGCTGCGGATGAACCAGCCGTAGTTCGCCTGCTCGGTGATGTAAGCGATCGAATCGTAGGCCGTTGCCGCAGAAGGCTGATAGTAGAACGCTAACAGAATGCCTGTGACGATCTGCACCACGAACAGGTACGCGGGTGTTCCACCAAGGCAGAACCACCAACGTTTTAAGTGGTACGGAACCGGCTCGTTTGTTAACTCTTGAAGCTGCGCACCACTGACGGGAACACGTTCCGAGAGCCACTCTCCAATGTGTGACAAAGCCTACGCCTCCATCTCTTCGGAACGATTGGGATGCAACGGTCTCGCCGCAGAGGCAACTTGCATTCCCTCGCCGAGGACGGCTTGCAAAGGAACTTGAATGAACAGCAAACTGTTTTCAACTTGCAACGGAAAGCGAGTCAATTGCTGTTTGGCAGCGGCAGGCGGCCCTTCGGTCGCGTTGCCTTGCGGATCAAAGGCTCCGTTGTGGCATGGGCAAAAGAACCGATCATTCTGCGATTCCCAATGCACGGCACATCCCAGATGCGGGCAAACGCTGGACAGGGCGATGAAGTCATCGGCTGTATCGCCATCGCTCTGTCGCGCGATGACGACCTTCGCACCGCTGGGCGTTGTATAAGGCAACGACTCGCCGATCTTGAGTTCTGCCGTCCTGCACAGAAACTGCCAGCCCACAGCGTCCCCATCACTAGCATGTAGGAAGCGCACGGCCATCACGCCGAGTGTTCCGTAACCAGCCGCCAACCCGCCGGCCATCGCCGACGACTCGATAAATGTGCGGCGATTTACCGAATCGCCTGCTTGTTCTTCAGTCATCAAATTTATTCTGCCGTTGGAGACTCATTACCGGAGATCCGGAATCGGATCGCGCAAACATGCTTGAGTCGGTCGAGAGGGAAATCATTCTTTACTTCGTCGCATTCGTCAATCACATGTGCGTATTTGCACACCATATGTATGTTCGCACATTTAACGAGCGGTCACCACCGGTAGCCGTAACTACGTTCGCAGTACCAGGACCGGGCAATGTGCGAGACGCACGACGCGCTCTGCTACGGAACCGATCAACATGCGTTTGAGCCCGGTCCGTCCATGGGATGGCAGCACGATCAGCTCAGTTTTTTCACGCTCGGCGATTTTGGTGATTTCGTGACCCGGATCACCGATGGCGACATCAAAGTGGATGCCTTTGTACTTCTCGTCCGCGAGTCGCTCACGAAGCGCCTTTACAGCGTGTTGCATCCGCGACTCGGGATCGACCGTGTGCCAGATCTCGCCTGGTTCCATCGGCGACAGGTCTGGCAAGATATAGACAACTGTGATGTCACTGGCACTCTTCACTAAATCCAATGCTGAATCCACCGCAGCGAACGATTTGTCGGAGAAATCGACCGGAACCAGCACTTTCTTCTTCGCGAACCAGTTCATCGCGCGCTCCTTTCCAGTTGACACGGGCACTTGAATGCACCGTTTACTGCGTCAGCCCGAGGCTTGGCAACAGATCAGGTACTTCCAGCCGAGCCTGCTGAACGCTGCGAACGTGCTTATGGCATTCGACGCAATTGAGTGTGACTTGCACAAACGCTAAAGTTGCTCCGTCCAAGTTATGCTTGCGAGCCGCTTCTGTCAGCGCCTTCGTGTGGCGACGAAACAGATCGCTTTGACGTGCGTATTCAGCGGTTTGGAGGACGTTCCAACCAGCCTCTTCGCTCAACAGCGTGAGCGATTGAGAACTCTTGGCGATTTGGTCGTAATTCTCGACGGCCAGTCCTTCCAAGATGCTTTGCGAGTGCGCCAACTTGGCGTGCATGAACGTATGGACTGGCTTTTCCTGTTGCTCGCCATTGGTGGTCGCCAGCAGCACGCCCATTCCCATGAACAAAGCGAGTCCTATCGAACGTTTCATGTTGCTTCTCCTGTTAGCGGCTCGATGCAGCAGTGACTTGCCATTACTAAACTCCGTTCCTATTTGCGCACACAGTTCCAAATGCTTGTTCTAAGATCCGTGTCTCGGCAGATTCATGCGTTCGCATCGTCTTTGCGAATCGAGCAAACGACTCGACAAAGTCCGCATTGCCGCACTCGTCACACCCTCGCTTCGCGCGAGCAATCAGTTGATCGAGCAACTTCAGTATGACCGGATGTTCGCGTTCGATGATCGTCACGTCGTGTGCAAGACTTGGGCATCGGCACGCGGCCTCTTCTAAACAGCCGCCCGATTCCTCTTCTTCAAAGTGGTGGACCAACGCGTCACGAAGTTGCTCCATGGCATTGCGGATCAGCTCGGGGTCGCGCGCCTCGTGAGCGTGCAATTCAGTTTCGATGGCCTGAACGGCGCGGTGCAGTTGGGCGTGTTCGGCGCACATGTGATCGACGATCGCTTTGCAGTCGTTGAAATCTCTCATCACGCACACTCGCAGTCGATACTTAACCTTTGGCGGTTTCTTCTGTCGGCTTTCGATAGCTCAGGACAGGGCACTTGGCGCGACGCACGATCGCTTCGGCGACACTTCCCATCAGCAAGCGTGACAAGCCAGTTCGGCCGTGCGTGCCGAGCACGATCATGTCGACGCCTTCCTCTTCGGCCAGTCGCACGACGGCGTTGGCCGGATCACCAGTGACAAGTCGATGTTCGTAGGGCACAGCCGGATCGGTCGGCTCGACCTTATGCAACATCTTTCGTAGGTCATCTGTCGCCGGTTCAGGAATGCCGTAGTACAACTCGCCGCCACCATAGGCCGTTGGGGGTTCCTCGACGTGGACAATCAACAAGGTTGCTCCGGTATCGCGAGCCAACGATGTTGCCAGCGCTAACGCCGCGTCACCTGTGTGGGAGAAGTCCGTCGGGAACAAAATCTTTGTGGCTTTCATGACTGTTTCTCCTCATTATTTGGCGACCCGTGTTGGGCCTGACTGACTTAATGTCGACGCAATTGTCGGGCCAAAGTCTCCGTTGGTTTCACGATTTCTTCAACTCATCAACGGCCACTTCTTCAATCGCGTTTAACATGGCTGCGATGATATCCATCGTGCTGATCACTCCGATTACGCGATGGCCTTCGATGACAGGCAGGTGATGGAAGTGGTCGGCACACATAATTCGTGCCGCATTCAGCAGAGATTGGTTAGGCGCAACGGACTGCACAGCGTCTGTCATGTAGGCACCGACGAGATCGCCTAACTCAGCGTCTCGAGTCTCGCCTTCGCAAGTGCGACGCAGGAAATCGCCTGCGCTAAGAATGCCTATACAACTGCCTCGCTCGTCGATGACCGGCGCGGAGGAAATGCGATTCGCGTCAAATATGGCAGCCACTTCCGCCATGCCTTGGCTAGCCGAAACCTCGACCAACGAACGCGACATCACGTCCGACACCTTCAACGAAAGAAGACGATTGATTGCCGTCCACATGTTCTTCACCCCTCTCAATCACGAGTCTGATGCGTCCGGTGCAACTCTCCGCAATTGCTGGGCCGCGAGCGGAAACGTTGTGATCGCGGACTTTGTTTCGGGTCGCTTTCAGTTTAGCAAACTAAAACGTGTGCCTTCCGATAGTTTGCTGACTGTGCTTTAATGTATCGAGTGTGCGTATTGGCACACTCTGGCAGTCCAGCGACCGACATGGAAAGAGACGAGCCAAAAGCTCACCCGCCCATAGACGTGATTTCCAACCAGGGTATCGAAGGCCGAAGTGCCGCTCCCGAACGAGGGGCGGCGCGCAGTTTGCCTGATTCAACGCAGGAGCATTTTGTTGGCCAGGAGAGAACAGATGCCAAACGCCGATGATGTCGATCTGTTGGTTGTCGATGACGACGATGAGTTTCGAGATACGCTGGTGCGTCGCTATGCCCGTTGTGGCTTTCGCGTTTCGGACGCGTCTTGTGGGGACGAAGCACTCGACATGATCCAGAGGCGAGATTTCGACGTCGCCGTGTTCGACATGATGATGCCGGGGTTGAGTGGGCTGGAGCTGCTCGAAAAGTTCAAAGAAAGCCAGGTCGAGTGTGAAGTTATCTTGCTGACCGGCAAAGGATCGATCGATACCGCGGTCCAGGCCATGAAAGCCGGCGCGTTTGATTATCTTCAGAAGCCTTTTCCCTTGCAGGATCTTGAAACCGTCATTCGCCGCGCCAAGGAACGTCGAGCGCTACGCAAGGAGAATCAACAACTCAAGGCACTCCTCGAACGGAATCAGCCGCAGTCCGATATGATCGGCCAATCGCCCGCCATGCGCGAAGTCTACCGCTTGATCGAGCGCGCCGGTCCGAGTGACAAAGCGATCCTGATCCAAGGCGAAAGTGGCACAGGCAAGGAGCTTGTCGCTCAAGCACTTCACCGGCAAAGCCAGCGCTCTCGCAAGCCCTTGGTCGTGATCAACTGTGCCGCGCTGCCCGAGACGCTACTAGAGAGCGAACTATTCGGTCACGAAAAGGGGTCGTTCACCGGCGCGATTGGAACGAAGCAAGGTCTGTTTGAAGTCGCAGACGGAGGCACGCTCTTCATCGACGAGATTGGTGAGATGCCTGGCTCGTTGCAAGCCAAGTTGTTGCGAGTGCTCGAAGACGGTTCGATGCGACGCGTCGGTTCGATCAAAGAGCGGAAGGTGAATGTCCGCATTCTCGCCGCCACGAACCGCAACCTCGCCGACGAAGTCCAAGCCGGCAATTTCCGCGAGGATCTCTTCTATCGCATCAACGTGATGTCACTTGAGTTGCCGCCCATTCACGAACGGCAAGGCGACTTGCCCTTACTCGTGGCACACTTTCTGGGAGCGGAATGGACGATCGAGGACGATGCCATGAAGGCACTCGAACGATACGATTGGCCCGGCAATGTCCGGCAATTGATCAATGCCATCGAACGCGGCAAGATCATGGCCGAGGACAACATCGTCCGCCTACGCGATCTACCCCGTGAAATCATGAGTCGGTCGGCAAAGGACTCTTCTTCGATTCTCGTTGCCACCGACGATCTGTCGTCCATCGAGCGAGCCAAAGTCATCGAAGTCTTGCGACGCGAGTCCGGGAACAAGACGCGTGCGGCGAAAACTCTCGGCATTGACCGACGCAAGCTCTATCGGCTCGTCGAGAAGTACGACATTAAAGCGAGCGAGGTCGCGGTGGTTCACAGTTAGCGAACGTCAATCCGATTCGATCCAGCCCCCACCAAGCACTCGTTCATCGTCGTAGCAGACGACTGCCTGTCCGGGAGCAATCCCGAACGGCGCTTCGTCGAACTTGATGTGCAACCGTTCATCAGCCAAGACTTCGGCGGTCGCTGGTACTGCGGGCGCGTTGTAGCGAATCTGAGCGTGGCAGCGGAACGGGCCGGTTGGTGGATCGGTCAGCCAATTCGTGTCGGCAGCGGTCAATTCGTTTCGGGCAAGTTCATCGCGTTGTCCGATGACGACCTGGTTGGACGTCGGATCGATGCGAGTCACAAAGTACGGCTCGCCCATGGCGACGCCCAGGCCCTTGCGCTGTCCCACCGTAAACCGCTCGATGCCGGGATGTTCGCCGACCACGCGTCCCTCGGTAGTGACAATCTCTCCCGCCGTGTCGATGTCCTTTCGGCGTGCCCGCACAAATTCGTCGTGCTTGCCGCTCGTGACAAAGCAGATTTCCTGGCTGTCTTTCTTCTCCGCGACATTTAATCCCAAGCCCCCGGCGATCTCGCGAATCTTGGATTTTTCATAACCGCCGACGGGCAACAACATGCGTGACAGAAAACGCCGCTCGATGCCGAACAGCACGTACGACTGATCCTTCGAGTCGTCGACGCCTCGAAAGATTTGAGCGGGAAGGTGATCCGCGACTGGCAGCATTCTCGCATAGTGCCCCGTCGCCACGAATTCCGCGTCGACACTGTCGGCATAGTCAAACAGCTTTCCGAACTTGATCCAATTGTTGCACATGACGCACGGGTTGGGCGTGCGACCGATGGTGTACTCGTCGACGAAGTAATCAATGATCTGCCGAAACTCCGCCTGAAGATTCAAGGCGTAAAACGGAATCCCCAGCCGATCCGCCACGCGCCTTCCGTCCTCGGCATCCGACGCGCTGCAACAACCCTGTTTGTGGTCGGCTCGATTGTTCAGCAGCGGCAGCAGGGGGCTATTCGCCTTGTCGCCATCGACGGAACACGCTTCGATGGCTTCTTCGCCGTGTCGCATGAACACGCCGATCACTTCGTGTCCTTTCTCGATCAGCAGGTGCGCGGCAACGCTGCTATCGACGCCGCCGGACATGGCTAAGACAACACGAGACATGAGAGAGTGATGGATGGTTAGAGGAGGGGGCAATCGGAAGCCAGCTGGAAGGGGTCGGGAGTCTTTTGCGGATTAAGGACTATCCAATGGTTAAGACTGCTGCCGCAAAAAACTCCCGACCCCGTTACCACTCCATCCTATCGGTGCTCGTCCCGACCAACAATGTTACCACTCTCCAGATTCTGCAACTGAGCAATCAGTTCATCGTTGGTCGGCTGATCCGCTGAATGCTTCGGCAAATGGATAAAGCGGATAACGCCCTGGCAATCGACGATGAATGATCCATGTAGTTGCAGGACATCACCCACGGGTTTGCCAATACCAGCTCGCAGTGTCGCCTTGAGTCCGCCCGCCCAAACTGCTGGGCCAGCCACTTGTAACGCCGTCCCTCGCGGAATGCCATAAGCTTGATAGGCAACGCGGTGCGGATCGGCCAGACAAACAAATGGCAGGCGGTGGCGATCGCGGAAGGCGGCGGTCTGTTCGACGGTTCCCATCGTGATGATGGCGACGTCTCCGCCGGCATCGAGGAATCGTTGGTAGTCATCTCGCACGTCGACCACGTGCTCGCGGCACATCGGTCACCCGAAGTGCCGGACAAACAACAGCACGCGCGGCTGCGACTGCCAAAGTGACATCATGGCGATGGTCTGGCCCTCGTGGTCGACGAGCCTTACATCCGGCGCGTCGTCGCCGACGACGAGTCGCGTTGGGGGAGTCTGTGTGTTCATGATGTCTCCCATTTGACGTTGTGTGACTGTCGACTCGACTTCGCTCCACGGCGACAGCAGAGTTTAACGAAGTGAGCCAGGCTTGGGAACGGCGACGAGATGTATCGCAGCAATCAATGAAGGCTGGCGGTAGGGGGCAGTGGAGCAAGACCGGCTCCCGACGCGCAAATGCGTCAGGAGTTGTCGTCATTCGTAGTTTTGGGGCGATCAAAAACTTCACCGGACACGTCCTCCTGAGCGCGCTGGGAAGTAGCCGTTTCACGCTCAGGAGGCGATTAGTTCAGCGCAGATTGAATGCGTTAGTTGATGCCGTTTCGCCGACTTGGCAAATCAAGCTGATGTCGTGTCGGTCGGTAATCGGACCGACGCACGCAACCGTGTGTTCGTCTGTGACAATCTGGCGTTTTCGTCAGAGATCGTCATCAGCAAACGGCACAGGCGGTTCGTTACGGATCGTTTTCGTGACGGCATTGCCGCGGCCGTCGGCCAGTTGGCAGACTACCGCACACTCGAAGCTCAACGGATTGAACAACTGCAAACCCAGGAACTTCCGGATCGCACCGCTGAATCGATCGTGCTCTGCGCCTGGGAGCAAGGTCTGGTCGGCACTCGCCTGCTGCGTCCGCTATTGGACGAGTAGCGCAAATCCATCGACAAAGCTAACCGAACGGCGGATTGCGACGTCGATTACAAATTCCGCGCTCAACCGCCGCGTGACCGATTTGTTAGGTGTGTTTTTCTACTTTCCGAACTGAAAACCAGCCATCCCAGAAAACAACAGCGTGACGACGAGCAGTACCACAACGACGATCGGAACGATGGCGAAGAAGAGCATCGCGACGCGCCAACGACGTTCCTGAAATATCAGCAGCAGCATTGCGATGATCGGGGAAAGGATTGCGCCAAGAAGAAGCAGTATCCACAGGGACAACCACACGACGACCAGCTTGGCGTCGCTGGCCCACGAAGTCGCTTGCGGCGTCCGCGCCACGTTATGAATCTGCTCACGAACGAACGTTGGCGTTAGCAATATGAGCCGAAGTTTTTTTGGATTCGGATTCTGCTTGGATGTTATGCCCATTAATGCTCCATGAATCCGTACCATGTTGTTGGTCTGGCTACCGGAATTCAAGCAAGTAAGGTGAAGGTCCTACAATTCTTGGCGCACGCTTCTTGAACGCGCTGCATTATTGGATTTCAACAGCAGGGGCGGCCCGTGTCCTGTGAAACAATCGTGTCGCCAACGCTGCGACCAGCGCCGAGACGACAATTCCAACGAAATTGCCGACGTGCAGAATCGGCGGTCCCTGAATTCCGTTGGGCGGATAAGCGCTCCAGAGCAGGCCGCAAGCTGCCGCACCGGCGACGAGCCCCGCAATCGTGGAATACATCATTCTGTGGCGCCGCCGGGCGTGTTTGCCGTCGCGGGCGATTCGCGCGGCCGTCAGTGCGGGAGCCAATCCATGAACCAGTCCCAATCCGAGGCCGCAGAGAAACGAACTGTTCCATCCCAGGACCAGGTAAAACGGTTGAATCAACAACAGGCCGATCAGCGATGGAATCATCAGAAATAATATGCCGAAGCCGGCGATGCTTCCGGCGACAACCGCCACAAGGATTCGGAATGTCATGAGCGCTCCGTGTGTGACTATCGCGAAAACTGAAAGGCCAGCCAGATCAGCGCGACGACGAGCAGCGCGACCGCACCGGCCCACAACAAGTAGATGCCTTTGCCGACAGATTCCATGACGGCTCCGGCTCGACTCCCACGGTTCTTCAAGGCGTTTCCAACAGCCATGAGAATCAGGCCGCCGAACAGCGTGAGAGCGATAATCGTACCGAGTTTCATTGTGCCTCCTTGGTGTTCGCAAACGGATTGTCGGCCTCGAAGAGGATGTCGTACTGGCCGGGTGGTAGCTCTGCCTGGATCGCAACGCCTTGTCCCGCCGAGGTGACCGCAACGTTCTGCACGCCCTCGAATTGCAAGCGAAATGGTTTCTCCGAAGTGAGGGACAGACTTGCGGAAAGCGCCTTTCCATCGTTCGAGAGATCGAGGTGGCCTTGATAGACCAAACGACTTGAAGACGTGCGAAGTTTGCCGCGAAAGGGTTGGTCGCCATCGTCGAGGTTGAAACGATGCGTATCCTTTTCGGTCGCGAGGCGCAGCATGGGATGCATGTCGTCCGGTCTGGTGCCCGCGCGCTCGACCGGGCCAATCGTTAGCATCGTGGGCTGTTGCCGCCCCCACCCTTCAAAGACGAGCACACCACTGCACGTGACGACCACCGGCAGAATTAGCGCGGCCCACGCCACGAGATTGCGGTAGTTCAACCCCACCGCCAGCAGCGCGAACGGCAACCAGGCCACTCCGAGTACCATTCCCAATAACGTCGCGCCGGTGCCAGAAGGAATGTCGGGAGGACTGCCGCCGATCGGATCAAAGGCGAACGATTTCGCCCCCGACAAGAAGCTGCCGGTCATCGCGATTCCCAGAACGACCGCTAGGGCAGTGCAGCCCCAACTGGCAATGCGCAGTCTGCGGGACGCTGTGGGTGGGTGTGAATTCATCGCGGTCTCTCCAGAGTGGATGGGGGTCTCTCGGTGTCATTCGTTAAATCATTGAGCCGATCTGCAGTATCAGTGCGATTGGATAATCGTCGCCGCCACACCGGTGAATCGGGGCGGTAGACAAACGTCAGAAATGCCATCCCCCAGAGGACAACCCCTACACCGACAACGATCGCCATCGTCCCGCTCAGCGCCAGGCCATGAGCAGTTTTGGGCAGGGTGGCATGCCGGACTTCGAATCCGGGAACGGTGGCGATGCAGACCCCCGTGACGATGACGCCGATCGCGCCCAGGCCCGACAGGAATCGCATCCAACCGAGCCAACCCCTCCGCTGATGGCCCTTGTGTGAATGATCCATTCGTTTCTCCAGTCTGCGAGTTTGCTGTTTCTCATTCGCTTTCAGCAGGTGTCGGATGAATTCGTTCCTTCCACCCGCCCAACGTCGCCGCGGCCCTTGCTTCCTACGAACTGAAGTTTCCCAGCGAACCACACTCCCACACCAATTACGAATCCACCAACAGCCCCGAGGAAAGCGCCGCTCAATCCATAGATCGTGATTCCGATGAAAATCATCCCCAAGGGATTCAGCTTTCCGGTTGCTGCGAATGCTCCCGCGTGGCCGCCGCAAGTCCAGCCGGCCATCGCGACGGCACCATAGAATGCGCCGACTCCAGTGCCTAAACCTGCGGGACTAGACTTTCTCAGTAACCACACGGTCGCGCCTGTCGCGATGCAAAAAACGAGCATCCCGATCGTCTGGAGAGCCTCGGAGATGTGCGGTGCGGTCGTGAACCAGCCGATGCCAAAACCAAATCCGGCCAGCAACAATAGGCTTGAGATAATAGCGATCGGAGTCAGCGAGCGTCCGCGACGTGTCATCTCATCCATCTTTGTTGCTCCTTCAAATTGGTCCCGGAGTTGTTGTTCGCGCATTGTGCTCGTCGACAGCAGGCAGCGGGCTCAAAAGCCGCCAGCAGGCCCAAGACGTTGCACCGACGATCGTGGCTGGAATGGAACATGCAATCGTGGCGAAGATCCCCCAGTTCCGGCCGTAGTAATCTTTTCCAAACAACAGAACCAGAATCATCCACAATGTGACAGGTACACCGAGTAGCCCGATGCTCGCAATCAGCAGATGAATACGGCGACTCCAGCGGATGGCGGTCGCCTGGCGGTGCGCAATGCCCCATGCGGTCCATCCCAGGAGTAACGTGCAAAGCAACGCCAGCGGAGGTCCCAGCAGCGTCGTCGCGTCGAGAGGATTCAACACCAGCACGAACAGCGAGCCAAGAAAGCCGCAAAGCGCCCAGACCGCGAAGAACGAGTGGTAGAATACGACAACCCAGGGAATGGCAGTCGGCATCAGGCTTGCATCGATCGCTCGTTTGTCGATATCGCTCATGTTCAATACTCCGCGAATTCGACGTGGGGCAGAAACTGTTTCGCCGCGTACCGACCCTCAAACGTGATTTGGCTCCCCTTGAAGCGAATCTTCTTGAGGTTCTGCAGCGCGGCAAGATGTTTCAGTCCAGCATCGCCCACGGCGGTGTTCGCGATCCGCAATTGTTCCAGGGGCGCAATCCGCCCCACGTGTGCCATCCCGTCGTCACCAACCTTGGTCTCGAACAGGTCGAGTTCGCGCAGGCTCGGCGCATTCGAAAGTTCGGCCAACTGCGGATCGTCGAGCTGTGCACCCGCAAGAATCAAAACTTCCAGGTGGGGCAGTTTTGCGACTTGAGCCAATGCGTTCGGCCCTAAGGTGGCCGACCTGAGTTCGAGCTTTCGTAGCTGCTGCAATTCGGCCAGCGCCGCTCCCCCGGCCTCCGTGATATCCGTATGTTCTGCGGTGATGTTCTGCAAAGTGGTGATGTTGGCAAGCTCTTTGGCCACGGCATCGTCGATTGTCGGAACGAAGAGCGTCTCCAGCCGTTTGAGACGAGCCAACACCGCGTAGTGACCCTCGCGAATACTGGTCCGCCCCAGGTTCAATTCGTTGAGTTCTGCGAAATCTGCGATCAAGGGCAACACATTATCGGTGATTGGCACGCGCCACAGCACCAGCTTCTGCAACCGAGTGAATCCCGCTAAACGCTGGAACTGCTCGTCCGTCAGCGGAGTGTTGGTCAGATCGAGACGAGTGACGAACGACTGAAGCGGAATCAAAGCCGCGATGGTCTGCTCAGGATCCGCCTGGAGATCCTTGCGATGCCGTTCGACGAGGTCCGGTTGCTGACTGTAAGTGTGCAGCACGGCGAAGTGATTGGCGCGCAGTTTAGTCACTGCCTGTTGCTGAGCCTGCGAAAGTCCGGGGAACTCGTGTCGGCTGCCCCATTCGCCGCAACCAGATGCAACCATAATAATGGTCGCTGCGGCGATAGTATGACTTCGCAACCAACATCGCGGAGTGCGGACGAATATGGATTCAGGGCGTTGTTCTGGGCCGGGCATTTACTCCTCCTTCGCGTTTGATTCCTCACAACGATTCAATCTGCGTCCGCTCGTCAGTGGCGGAATGTACCGCCGCCTTGTTCATATCCCGTCCGCTGGATGCCGGACGGACGGCCCCACGTGCTGCCCCACGCGCTCGCGCACAAACAGCACCCAGATGCCCGGATTCGTCTTACCTAGTCCAAGCTGAACTTGGTTGTATCCGCCGGCCGTCTCGATCGCGGGCAGCACCAAGGCCAAGCAGTAAATGGCGGTCACGTTAATCGTGGCGACTTTCCCGAATAGGCGTGATGAGTTTCGAGCGGTCAAGTTTGCGCCTCCGTAGCACGTGGTTTGTAAAGGCTTCATTTTCCTTTTGTTGGACTTCGTCGAATCGCTTTAAGGGCATTGGTCGCAGCCTTACGGACGCCCGGATCGTTGTCGTTCGCGGCAGCGTCTAGTGTGGGAATTGCTGAGGAGATAGCTTGCGGCTGGATCTCTGGCAACGGTGGCGGACGAAGCCGGCTGAGCACCAGCGTATCGGGATCGGCAAGCACTCCGAGCCACGTGGCAGCTTGAAAACGAACCGGTGCGGCCCGATCATCGAGACTGTCAATTAAATCCTCGACGGCACCGTCCGTACGGATACAGGCCAGTGATCGAAGCGCCGCCGCGCGAACGTGCGCGTCGGAATCCATCATCGCTTGTCGTACGGCAGATTCGACGGACGGACCAAATTCGCCCAGGGCATTAGCAACCTCGCATCGCACGATCGCCGATTCGTCCGACAGGGCTGATAGGAGTATGGGTTTAATGTCGGCAAGCACATCGTGGGTGACGGGAGGATGCGTGTCTTCTTTGATCAGGGCACCGGGAGCGCGGATGGTCGCGATGACCCCCAGATATTTCGCCGCTTCACTTTGCACATGTTCATCAGGATCATTTAGCGATGAGATCAGCTGAGTCACGCCGCGATCGTGTTGAGCACAACTGATCGCCGGCAACGAAAGTGCCCGAATTTCGGCATCGGCGTCGCCAGTACATTGGAGGATCGCTGGGATCGCTGCGGAGATATCCACGCCCTTCGTTGCAAGACCGGTGATGGCGAGTAAGGCCCACTGGCGGCGATTGGCATTCTCGTCCATCAACGCAGCGGCGAGCGGTTCTACCGCAGAATCACCCGCAGCGACGATCGGTTCTAGCAACCACATTCCGACAAATCGATTGTCATTCCCCAGCCCATTGATCATCGCGAGCAGTGCTGCCGGTCCCAACTGAAGAAGTTCGTCTTTTGCTTCGGCGACGGTTCGCTTGTGTTCTGGGCGAGCCCAATCGGATGGCGTCGCAACGATCTGCTCGACAAGCCATTCCGCTTTGTCCGCAGGTGATTCGCAACCGGCAAACGTAAGCAAGACCAGACATATTAAACTGACTCTCATATTAGTTTTCTCCAACCATTTCGGGGTCCATTGAAGGGACCGTCCATTGGATTTCTAGATTTGAAAACTTATACATCAAAGTACGGACGCCGTCGGAGGTGACTCGCGTTTCGCTAACATCTAGATAGACAAGTGCCGGCATCTTAGCGAGGTATTTCAAGCTATCGTCCGTTAAGTGTGAACGGGTTATCGTCAGACGTTTCAACGCGGGCAGGCGTTTGAGCTGTTCTAATCCATCGTCCGTAATCTCAGTGCCGAGCAATTTCAGTTCGGACAACATCGGTAGCTTCGAAAAGATGGCCAGATTGTCGGCCTTGAGCGGAGGCAAATCCACGAACTGCATACCTACTAACTGAAATGGCGACGAACCTAATCGAGATACCTGATCGACCTTTTCACGAATGGACTCCGCCGTTAACACGGTGACACTTCCGCCCATCGAAAGTACCTGCTATGCAGCTTTGCGGTCGGCTGCGAAATCATATTTTGTCAACTCAATCGCCTGCACGGCGTAATCGCGGATTCGTTGGTTTTCTGACTCCTTTAACTGCTCGCCGAGCTCAAACTCAGCCTTCCCGTGACGCGCGGCGGAGACTAGATACTCCAGTGCCTTTCCGCGCACAGGAGAGTCGTAATCGTTCAGACTCTGTGCCACGGCGTTAATCACACCTGGTGAATAGGCATGGTTCTCGTTCAAAGTGTCTATTGCCAGAAAACGATGATAGTCATTTGCAGATTGAAGCTGCCGAGTCTGAAAACTTATTGGATTCCAATAAGGCTGCGATCCCCAAATGACACAGCTTAGCACGTCCAGTGGTGACCACAGTAAGAGGCTCCATAACAAGGCGTTCTGCGTAAACGCACGCCTCGTTTTTATCGGAACCGTTGCATCGATCGTTTCACTGAACCGGTTGGCAACCAACGTCACCGCTACCGCCGAGCAGAGTGCAGCGATGACGATACCCGTAAAATTCGCAATGTGCAGAACCGATGGTCCCTGTGGTGAGACTCGCAGCGGTTTTAGCATCCAGAGAGCGGTTGTCGTGCTGACGCCAGCGATGGTTCCGACGCTCATCGCAACACCGATAGCGAGCAGAATATGACGGCGTAATCGGTGGGTGCCGCGGCGTAACGCGACCCGTGCGGCCACTATCGCCGCAGGCACACTATGCATTAGCCCCATCGCCAATCCCCATCCAGTCTCTCGACTGATATTGAAGACTGTATGTAGATCATTGCCCACGATCATTCCCAGCAGCGTCGGAATTGCCAGCATCAAACCCAATAATCCCACCGCCGCTCCTGCAGCCGTAGCAATGGCCATGTTCCGATATTCAGTTTTCATTACGTGTCTCTGCTAGGTTGCGGTCGATTTCATTTGCGGTTTACCACTCCGGTTTAAATCGCGCTCATGAAGCCGATTGCAGATGTATGCGTTGCTCGAAGTGGAATCATTAGACTTTCTCGTGTTCTGGAATCGGGCTCCAAAATTTCATATTCGATATTTAGCACCGGATGCGCCCCCCAGTCGCCCTCTTCTATCGAAGCGTATAACAGCACGGATCGATTACCACGAACTTCGTAAACCGGAACTCCGATCGACGCCGCAAGAGTCTGGCCGCTATCGGTGGTAATCGTCATCGAATTCAGTGATACACCGAAGGCTGACGTCGGCAGGTCACGCAGGGTAATATCAATCCAGTACGGCGGCCCGACCAGACGAGAGGGATAGTTTAGTCGCGTTTGGGGAAGGATTCGGAGCCCATCGCCGCCCGCCGAGTCTTCGGCGTCGTAGCTGTATACGTGGAACGCCGATATCCAGTAGGTGAAGTAGACACAGCCGCTGCAACAACTTATCAAGAGCACACCCATCACAAGGGATCCTCGCAACCATTTGTTTCTCATAATAAAATCTCCAGGTTCGACGATACCTTGAATGGGGATCGAGCGGTCTCTTTCAGCCTGCAAGGACGGACTGCTAGGTTCTGCTTCTAATGGCCCTGCGACTCGAACTCGAACACCGCTTCGGCCGCAGATCGCCTGACTGTTTGATCGGGGTCGGACATAAGACGTTTTAAAATGGTCTTCGACGCGCTATCGATCGCTCCGACTTTCGCTAACGCACCGATCGAGTTGGAACGTGGCAGCGGCTGAGAATTGCTCAGTTGTGCCACCAGTGCCACGGCCAGCGACGCCGCGTCTGGTCCGAGTGCACCTGCGCACCAGATGGCGTCGTACTGACCTTGGTCGATCAGCGATCTCAGTTCATCCAAAGTGGCGTTCCAGGCTCGCACGTGTTCGGCGTCGTTCCCGTCGATCTGCATCAAAGCGTGGGCCGCATGGCAGCGCACATGTATATTTTCGTCCGACAGTGCGCCACGCAGTTCGCTCTGCGCGGGCGCGGCTCGAGGGCCGAGCAGCGCTAAACCTTGCGCAGCCGAGAGTCGCATATTGGCGCCATGCACTTGGTTCATCTTTTCACCGGGGTGATAGTTGAGCGCCTCGGTCAGCTCCGTCAGGGTCTCGGGGGAATCGGGCGCAATCTTCGCCAGCGCCAGCGGAACGTAGGTGTCGGGAAGCAGTTTGCCATGGGGCTGCAACGCTTCGATCAAATGAGAGACGGCAGCGCGAGCAGGTGGACCGATTTCGCCCAACGCTGTGATGGCCGGACCGCCAATGTACGGTTCATTCGTCGGGCGAGTGTCGACCAGCCGGATTAATTTCGGGATCGCCGCTTCCGCGCCCGGACCGATGGCGCCCAGTGCTCGAATCGCGTTGTCCCGCACACGTGGTTTGTCGGAGTCAACGGCGGCTAGCAACGGGGGAACGGCGTCGGACGCTTGCGGGCCGAACTTTGCCAAGGTCGAGGCGGCCTGCTCGGCAAGTGTGGGATCCTGTAACGCGTTCGTCAGTAATGGCACAAGCTCAGGATTTCGACCGCCCACGCGCCCCGCGGCTACGCCCGCGTGAAGCCGCACGTCCAGGTTTGCATCCGTCGTGGCATCCATCAAATCCGGCAGAAAACGATAAGCCTCGAATTCCAGTTTCCCCAGTTCGTCGATCGCTTTCAGGCGTGAATCCGGGTTCTCGTCGCGTGACAACTCGGACAGCAAGGGAGCCAGAAAGGTGCCGGGCAATGGAAATCTACTGCCGACCAACGAGTCCAATACCTTGCGTCGCACGGCGGGTGACGGGTCGCGCGCCGCGGTTTGAAAGGCTTGCATTACCGCCGGATCGCGAGAGCGCGGCGATAGGAAATGACGCAGTTTGTCCAAGGCTGCGCTGCGTACGCGAGGATCGGAATCGTGCAATCGTTCGAGCACCGCAGCGCGAAGCGGACTACCGGGCGGCCTTAACGACAAGTCACTCATCTGCTCAAGTGTCGCCCGTCGCACCTTCGAGTCGTCGTGCGTTAACAAGTCGTCGATCCAACGGGGTTGATCCGGCGAAGTTTCGATGAACTCCCACGCCTCCGCGCGGGCTCGTCGATCGTCGCGCCGCGCCGCAACGATGAAGCGTCCGATCGAACGCTCGGTCATCTCGGAACCTGAATAGATGCGAAAACGCAATCCGAACACATCCGAGACGCAAATCACTCCGTCGCGTTGCACTTGGCGGAACAGGCCAAGACTGAGGACTGCGAAAACCGCAATCAAGAAGAATAGCGATGAGAGGCTGACTCGCAGCGGCGGAGTTGGCTCAGTGAATTGGGCCCGTACCCGGCCTCGCCGCAACGTCCACACCAGAAGACCCGAGACGGGAGCCACGACGGCCCACATCCACGCCACGAGCACCAAAAGATATGCCGCTGCCACACCTAGGTGGGCGTAAAGAAGATACGGCACGGCGATCAAACTGCCCGCCACCAGAACGACCAGCGCGATGGTGTGAAGTGCGAGTGTGGCTGTACGGACCCAGGCCACTCGCCGCCACAGCAGCCAACCCCAACCGACTATTAATAGGGAGATCACGAACGCATCCACGAAATAGTTGACCAACTGGTAGCCCATTACCAACAGCGCCGCCGCAGCCAAGTAATGGAGGCCGACCACCGCTTTAAGCACGAACGGAGCACGCACGGGAGAGCCCGGTTCGGCTGCGGCAATGTTCGCGTCGTTGTTTGCGACGGGCGGAATTTGTGAATCCGACGCCGAACTATCCACGGTTTTCGCCATCAGCGACCTCACCATCGGTTTCTTGAGGAATACGACAAGTCATCATTTGTCCTTAGCACCACTGTCCAACGCTTCTGGATAACGTACTGGAACATGGCATTCACTTTTTTTCCGGCGCGTAGCGTCGTCACTGCCTGTTGAGCCGAAGACAGACCATCGAACTCGTGCCGACTGCCCCATTCCCCACAGCCAGTCGCAGCCAGGACTATGGTGATTGCGGCGACGGTATGTGCTCGCATCACGCATCGCGGGTCTCGGTTAGGGACGAATTCAGAGTGCTTATTTGGGCCAGACATCGGCTCTTCCTTCGCGTTTGAAGCCAGATAATGATTCGTTCTGCGTCCGCTCTGCGGTTGTGGAACGCGAAGTCGTGCTGCTAACGTTCCACCATCTCAGGACATTGTCGTCCCCGGATGTCAGCAGCACACTCGCATTCGGAGTGAACTCCAACAGTCCAAGGCCAGCTGGATGTCGGATGGATGGTCCGACGCGCTCGCGCGTTGACACGTCCCAAAGAAACAGGTCGCGATCGCAGGCCACTACCAGCCGCGTCCCCGTGGGATTGAA
>CAUJKL010000574.1 GCA_963204995.1 Planctomycetota bacterium
CCGGGGCTTTACAGCCCCGGCAAGGGCTATACCGACCGGGCACACGCCGAAGGTGGGTCGGGGTCGAAGAGATCGCACCCAATATTGATCACCTCCAAAGACGTTAAAAGCCCTGGGTCGCCAGGCCCATCCGGTCGGGCCTGGAGACCCGACCTACGCCGTTAACACCGAATGTGTTGTTTTTCAACAAGACTCAAGCGCCCAACGGAAGTGGGTTATTTTCAACCGAGCGATAGCTCGCATTGGCTGCGGCCCTGCCGCCCTACGATGCTTTGCTCCAGCGAAAAACGTGGGATAAGCTTCCAGCTTGCCGCAACTTCGCAAGCTGGAAGCTTACGCCACGGGATTTTTTTTTCATAGCCTCTGAGCGAGTTCAAGCTGGCCACGACATCCTGGCTGCTGAAGATCTTCTCGTTAGCCTGCATTTCTCATCACATGGGCTAGCGCGAGGCCTCCAGATTTGTCATAATTTGATTTCAATTACAGATTACGTCACATCACGGAGGCTTCCTCATGCAAACACAGTGTAATGAACCAACAGCGTTCGCTCCGCCGAAAATCCGGCACACTCAGCTCCTGATCGACGGCAAGTGGCGCGACTCCCTTAGCGGCAAGACGTTCCCGACGATCAACCCCGCGACCGAAGAGACAATCGCGGAAGTTGCGGAAGGCGACGCTGCTGACATTGACCTGGCCGCGAAAGCCGCGCGGGCCGCTTTCGAATCGGGACCGTGGGGCAAGATGGACGCTCGCGATCGCGGCAAGTTGATGACCAAGTTGGCGAACTTGCTCGAAGACAATTTTGATGAGCTCGCCGCGCTCGAATCGCTCGACAACGGCAAGCCGATCAGCGACGCGCGGGCCGCGGATCTGCCCTTGGCCATCGACTGCTTGCATTACTACGCCGGTTGGGCGGACAAGATTCATGGCGACACAATTCCGATTCGCGGAAATCATTTCTGCTATACGCGCCGCGAGCCGCTAGGCGTGGTTGGTCAGATCATTCCCTGGAACTTTCCGATGCTGATGGCAGCTTGGAAATGGGGACCGGCACTGGCCGCCGGTTGTACGATCGTGATGAAGCCCGCCGAGCAAACTCCGCTGACATGCCTGCGTATGGGAGAGTTGGCTCTGGAAGCCGGCATTCCGCCCGGTGTGATCAATGTCGTTCCCGGATACGGGCCGACAGCAGGTGCTGCCTTGGTGAAGCATCCGGGCGTCGACAAGATCGCCTTCACGGGCGAATATCGTACGGCTCAGATCATCATGGTCGATGCCGCTCAAACCTTAAAACGTTTGACTTTCGAGCTGGGTGGCAAGAGCCCGAACATCGTCTTCGCCGACGCCGATCTCGATACGGCCGTGGCCGGTGCCGAGTTCGGCTTGTTCTTTAATCAAGGGCAATGCTGCTGCGCGGGAAGCCGCTTGTTCGTGGAAGAATCGGTGCATGACGAGTTTGTCGACAAGATCGTCGAGCGGGCGAATAGCCGCGTTCTCGGCAATCCGTTTGATGCCAAGACCACGCAAGGCCCACAAGTCGATAAGGATCAATTCGACAAGATTCTGGGTTATATCGAGAAGGGTAAGGAGCAAGGTGCGGCCTGCGTGGCCGGCGGAAATCGCTTCGGCAAGAAGGGGTACTTCATCGAGCCGACGGTGTTTACCGGTGTCACTGACGAGATGGCCATCGCCCGAGAAGAGATCTTTGGACCGGTGATGAATATCCTGAGCTTCAAGGACTGCGACGAAGTCGTCACTCGCGCTAACAACACTTGCTTCGGATTAGCCGCAGCCGTGTGGACACGCGACGTCTCGAAAGCTCATCGCATCGCGAATTCGGTTCGCGCCGGGACTGTCTGGGTGAACTGCTACGACGTCTTCGACGCGGCGGCACCGTTCGGTGGCTTCAAGATGAGCGGCATCGGTCGAGAACTCGGCGAAGCGGCATTGGCCAACTATACGGAATTGAAGACCGTCACGATGAGCCTGGCGTAGACCGGAATTCATTCCGGCCATTCGAGTGATTTACGCCGCGCATCGACGCGACTTGGTGGTAAGAAGAACGGAATGAATCCCGTTCTACGGGTTGACGAGTTCAGGTTTCACTTCCGAGTTGCCTTCGACCTGGCGGGGCAACACGTAAACGTTGCCATCGCGGTCGGAGAAATAGAGCCTCGATTCTGAGGGCCGGCGGCCATGACCGTCTGCCCAGAAGGCGAAGAAGTCCGGATGAGCGTGCAGCGGCCGCCGGACGTAAGTGTGATTCATCTCGCTGCCTGACGTTAGTTGTCGAACTTTCGTCCACGATGCACCTTGATCGCGACTCTGCCACATGGCGACTTCGCCACCGGGATTATAGGGCTGTGGGCCGGTCTCTGTGGGACCGATGATGCGCCAATCATCGTTCGATTCGATCCATAGTTCGCCAGTATCGTAGTTGTTGTCGGATGTCGTGACCGCGTGCATCGTCCACTCGCTGCCGGTCCATCGAGCAATGGTCCAGGTACGAGGATCGTTCTTTGGTCCCGATTCATAACCTTTGCTCGTGATGTACAGAAGCACCGGATGATCGTGCTCGTCGAAGCGGACATCCTTCAAGTAGACGTTTAACCCTTCGGCTTCGTAGTCGTGGACGAGTGCAGCGTTATTTACCTCGGTTAGCGGCAGGCTCAGCTGCTTGCCTTCGATAGTCTGCCACGTCTTCCCAATATCCTTCGTTTCGATGTAGTACAGATTCGTTCGCCAGTTCAAGCCTTTGCCTTTGGGATGATAGTTGAACATCGATCCCGCTCTCGATTGACCGACGCCACTGACTTGGTAGTGTCCTTCGTCAATTGCCGCCAGTCGCTGCCATTGGCTCCATTTCACTCCGTCCTTGCTACTCATGAAGCAACTCGTGCGACTGGCTGGATAGTTATAGCGTGTGAAGAAACAGAGAAACCCTTCGCCGGGCTGGTGCCAGGCCTGCATATAGGAGAAATTCGTAATCGGCACACGTTGGTCGCCTTCGGCTCGCGTTGCTGGCACTAATTCAAACTCGTCGATGTCGTGCGGCCGTTTGCTGCGATGGATGTAGGACGGTCGCGACGTGCCATGCGAAGTCGAGAAGATCCAGATATAGCCTTCGTCGTCGAGCGAGATGACGGGGTTGTCGTGTGCATCGCTCGTCTGCTTATTCAGCAAAATAGTCGGTCGGGGCACGGTCTTCGTCTTGTGATCGAAGTACGAAACCATGTGCAGTAATTGTTGATTGCTCGACTTTGTCGTCCCGCCATAGCAGAAGAACGTCTTGTCAACTTCCTGGCAATAGATCGCAAAGGGGCGATGTTTGGCGCAATAAGTTCCCAGTCCGCCGCTGTACTTGTAAACGTACTCGTCGTTGGACGGCTGATTCATGTACCAGATGCCACGATAACCGTCGTCCTTGAGGTTGAGTGTGACGGGCTCGGCGGCATGACCCGATGCGATCGAGGAAAGGAAAAGGAGGGCGACAAGTCGGCACTCTGCGCTGGAAACGATTAAGCTCTGAATAGATTTCATTGCGGTAATTCTCTTTGGATTGGCTCTGACGACGAACAGGAACACCTGACAACAGGCGTCGCTCGAAAGCCATTCTGACATAGATCGCCGGGATCTGCACTGGTTCAAGGCGAAGCGACTTCGCCGCCAGCGCGCGTAGCGATGGCTCGCCAGGTCTGCAAATCGATCGTCTCGGCCATGAAACGCACGGACCCATCGACGAGAGCGACATCAACGCCACCGGGATGAAAGCTACGCGAAGTGACGATGGCGTACGTCGGTCTGCCTGCGGAACCATTCTTCCCTTCTTGCCACGAGTTGTAATCGGCATCGACCGTTTGGCCGCCCGTCACGAACGGGACGAAACTATTGGGGGTTAGCGTTGCCGTGAAGCCAGTGTGATGGCTGCGACCATCCGGCCACTCGGTATGCCCGGTCGTCTTGGTCTCACTTCCCGAAACGACCATCGCTGCGGCTGCCGTTGCGTCGCTGGGAATGGATACTGTCCCGGGGCCTGCGTTGCGAGTGTAG